>JAZSFI010000561.1:0-13474 GCA_045532135.1 Clostridia bacterium
CCAGACGGTGGAATATTTGTAGTAAACGTCCTTGCCGAACAGTGCCTGCGACATGGCGGCTACATCTCTGGCTGTCGTATGCTGACCGCTTTCGGGAAGACCGGTGCAGTTTAAAAACACCGTGTCCATCATATTGAGTTCTTTGGCGCGCTTGTTCATTTCCTGCACAAACAAATCCTCGCTCCCGTATATATGCTCGGCAATGGCGACGGCGGCGTCGTTGGCGCTTGCGACAATGGCGCTCTTTAGAAGAATCTCAAGCGTCTGCGTCTCGCCCGTATCCAAAAGCGCCTGAGATCCGCCCATGCCGGAGGCATTTTTTGAAATGCTCACGCTGTCGGATAAAGAAACGCGTCCGTTTTCCACCGCCTCAATGCACATGAGGATCGTCATCATTTTGACAATCGAGGCAACCGGCCGCTTTTCATCAGCGTTTTTTTCAAAGATAACCTGTCCGCTGGACGCTTCCATTAAAAGCGCGCTTTTGCAGCTTACACTGATGGGCGTGCCTTCGACCAGCGGCGACATCGATAATTGAGCCTGTGCGCGGATCGCCGTCATCAGACAAACCATCAGCGCACAGGCTGCAAATCTTTTTATTATGCGCATTTTTGCATCCCTCCGAATGGTTTTGATGCATCATACGCAAACAAAAATCAAAACATACCGGAAATCAACGAAAACCCGGGAATATCCGCATCAAAGCTTTCGGCGCCCAGATATCGGGCAAAGTCTGAAAGCATGGTAAGGATCGCTTTTTTCATGGAATCCGTTATCCTGACGTTTTCCTCCCACCACCATGATTTGACGCTAAGTTTTCCGCCGCGAAAGGGCTCCGGCTCAAAGCGGGCGATAAACCGGTCTTTGTAAAACACAGGCAACACATAATAGCCGTATTTTCGCTTTTCCTTCGGCGTGTACACTTCCCACGTATAATCAAAGCCGAAAATGCGCTGAATCAGCTTTCTGTCCCACATAAGATTATCCAGCGGCGCAATCACGCGGGCCAAAGAGGACACCGGGAAAGATGAATCCACCAGCGGAAGATTCTCAGAAGGAATATAGTATTTATCTCCTTCCACATTGATTTCGGCAATCAATCTCTTTTGAAGGAGCGTTTCAAAAGCCCGATTTCGTTCAGCGGCTTTAAAATTCTCGATCCCTAAAAACGCATCGCTCGGACCTTTGCGAAGCATCCCTACGGCATGAATTCTGCGAAGGGTCTGCCATTCAAAGTAGCTTTCTTCATCAGCATTCGGATCTTCCATAAACAGGATTTCTCCCGAAAGGTGCCTCTCCGCCAGATCGTAATACCGCCTTGCGCCTTCCTTATGGTGAATGGTCAGTTCGCCTGCCATCCACATACTTTCAAGCGCAGCGCGGGACAGTCGGGTGGCGCCCCACGGCCAGGCAACTTTCTGATCCATCCCGATATCATCTGAAGAAACCGGACCTTTTTCGCGGATGATCTTTCTAACGTCTTCAAACGCGCTTGTAATTTCCGGGTTCTCCCTGTACCACCATACGGTTGTCCTTCGCAGCCGCTTGAGATACGGATAGTCTTCCGCTGGATAGATGCATAGCATCTTGTCAAACCCGTCCACAAGCGTGCGCTTTTGATAAAGCTCCTTCTGAAGCATTTCGGGCTTGTAGTTTTTGATTCTGCTTTGCAAGACAAGATCAGGATTTCTGCCCACAACGTTCAAAGGATCATACTGAATGGCTTGCAGTTTTCGGACAACCTCATACACATTTTTGTTTTTCGAAAAATGCAGGCGCGCAAGATACTTACGCGCCTCGTTCATGGTATAAATTTTATCCATGGTGCTTCTCCGCTTTTGTCAGTTCCTTGAGAATTGCAATCAGCGCCTTTTTCCCGCCCTGCGCGTTTGCGCCCACACAGCTGGGACAGCCGTTTTCACAAGGACAGGCGATGAGCATTTCAAGCGCTTCCTCAAAAAGCTGCATGTCCATTTCGTACACTCGGTCGGAAAGCCCGACGCCGCCGGGAATTTGATCGTACAGATAGACGGTGGGCTGCTCGCTGAAGGGGTCTTTGACGTGATAGACGACCGAGATATCGGTAGTCGCGCACATTAAGTGCATGGGCGCGATGTGGCGGATGAGATAGGCCAGAGCCACCATCGCAGTCTTCATTTCGTCTTTTCCGTATTTGTTTTCAAAGCCCTCGGGCAGCGTCCACCAGCAAGCGGAGGTCTGCATTTCAAGCTCGGGAAGCGTTACCGGGCCCCAGCCCAGATTCTCATGCGTATCAAAGCGGATTTTCTTAAAGAGGGTTACGATGCTTGAAACCAGCACCTCTCCCCTGTGCTTGGTCAGGCTTCCCGCGGGCGCGTCTTCAAACTCGTCCAGAACTTTAAGGCTTGTTGTCAGATCCGCGTCCGTATAGTAGCCCACGTCCACCTGTCGGATATAGGCCTTCTTGTCGTCAAAATCAAGGTCTTCCACCTGATACTGCCGACCCTCATGCATATAAATGGCGTATTTGTGAAGAAGCATAGGTACGGTAAACCTGTCCATCTCGCCGATTACCTTGTGCTTTTTCGGATCGGTGATGTCGACGATCAGGAAATTCTGGTCGCTTGCACTTCTTAAATTAATGCCCGCCTGCGGAAATTCCTCCGCCATCCAGTACCATTTGCCGCTTACGCGCCTTAAAATGTTCTGGTCTTCAAGATAGGAAACAAGCTCCTGCGTTTCCGAAACGTTTCCGAACGTTTCGCTCTCCATGAAGGGAAGCTCGTAGGATGCACACTTTATGTGGTTTAAAAGGATAAAAAGATTGTCGGGGTTGATATAGGCTCTCTCCGGCGACTGCCCGAAGAAATATTCCGGATGAGAAATGATGTACTGGTCAAGCGGATTGGAGCTGGCGACCAGAATCATGATCGCTTCGTTGCTCCTGCGCCCGGCTCTGCCCGCCTGCTGCCAGGTGCTTGCAATGGTGCCGGGATAGCCGCACATCACGCATGCATCGAGTTGTCCGATGTCAATTCCAAGCTCCAGCGCATTTGTGGAAACAACCATATCCACATGTCCGGCGCGAAGCTCCTTTTCAATTTCGCGCCTGAGCGTCGGAAGATAGCCGCCTCTGTAGCCTCTGACGCGCGCGGCGTTTCCAAGCGGATCGCGCACGAGGTCTTTTCCATAGCGCAGAAGCACCTCAACCGCGAGGCGGGATTTGGCGAATACGATGGACTGAATGCCCGAGAGAATCAGTTTTTGAGAAATGTCCCTCGTTGCGGGAATGCTGCCTGCACGGATGCCCAGCTGTTTGTTGATGACCGGCGGATTATAGAAAACCACGTGCTTTCTGCCGGCGGGCGCGCCGTTGTCATCGATCATTTCCATTGGCTTTCCCACCATTTTTTCGGCAAGCTCTCTGGGGTTCTGAATCGTTGCGGAGCAGCAGATAAAGGTGGGGTTTGCGCCGTAAAACGCGCAGATTCGCTTTAATCGCCTTAAAACGTTTGCAAGGTTCGACCCGAACACGCCGCGGTAGGCGTGGATTTCGTCGATAACGACGTATTTTAGGTTTTCAAAAAGGTGCACCCACTTGGTGTGGTGCGGAAGGATGCCCTGATGCAGCATGTCGGGATTGGTGACCACAACGTGCCCTGCCTGACGGATGGCGGTTCGCGCGCTTGCGGGCGTATCGCCGTCGTAGGTGTAGGCCTTGATCTCCTCGCCCATCTGTTCGATCAGACTGTACAGTTCGCTCACCTGATCGCTGGACAGCGCCTTGGTCGGGAAAAGATACAAAGCGCGCGACGCTTTGTCCTTTATGATCGCATTCAAAACAGGCAGATTATAGCACATGGTCTTTCCGCTGGCGGTGGGCGTTACAACGACAAAGTCCCGTCCCTCGCCTGCAAGATCGACCGCTTTTCTCTGATGCACATACAGCTTATCGATTCCGCGCGCGGAAAGAACGCGCTTTACCTTTTCGTCCATATCGTCCGGAAAGGGCGCGTATCGGGCCTCCCTTGGCGGAATCTCCTGCCAATGGGTGACGTTTTGCATAAAGCCTAAGTCGCTTTTAAGGCTTTTGATAAAATCGGTAAGCTGCATAAACGGTTAGTCCTTCAAAAATAGAATTTCGGTGTTCTGTACGGCTTCCTCAATCAGCGTTTCAAGATCGAGCCGCTTTTCTTCCTTCTCCACTTTGTCGATTTTCGGCTTGGTCACGGGATGGCGCGGAGTAAATACCGTGCAGCAGTCCTCATAAGGAAGAATCGAGGTTTCATAGGTATCGATTTCCTCGGCAATTCGGATGATGGATAATTTGTCCATGCCGATCAGGGGGCGGAATACAGGCATCGCAGCAACCGCGTCCGTACAGGCAAGGGCCTCCATGGTCTGGGAAGCAACCTGTCCGATGGATTCGCCGGTGATGAGCGCCAGGCAATTGTTTTCGTGCGCGATGCGGTCGGCAATTCGCATCATGGCGCGTCTCATAATGACGGTGCCAAGGCCCTCTTCGCACTTTTCGTGGATTTCCATCTGAATCTTCGTAAACGGAACCATATGAACGCGCATGCCGTATTCATATTCGCCGACCTTTTTGGCAAGCGTGAGCACCTTTTCACGTGCTCGCTCAGAGGTGTAGGGCGGAGAGGCGAAATGAATGGACTGTACGTGCACGCCGCGCCGCATAATCTGATAACCGGCGACGGGAGAATCGATGCCGCCGGACAAAAGCAGCATGGCGCGGCCGCTGGTGCCCATGGGAAGACCGCCGACCGCCATGGTTTCGGTGTTGCAAAGATAAGCATGGTCGCGGATATCGACTTTCATTTTAATCTCTGGATTGTGTACGTCGACAACCAGCTTGTCGTTGACTTCCAGAATCGCTTCGCCGATCTTCGCAGCCAGCTCCTGAGAATTTAAGGGGAATTTTTTATCGCTGCGCTTGCACAGAACCTTAAACGACCCTCTCATGCCCTTCATCATTTCGGCCGCCTGACGGCAGATGGCGTCCAGATCCTTTTCCATTTCAATGGCGGGGCTTACGGAGTAGATGCCGAACACCTTTCTCACGCGTTCGGCGCATTCGTCCATATCAGAAGCGTTCGCCACATAAATGCGGCTTTCCGCCATCCATACGTGACCGCCGATGTCCTCAACGGCCTTTCGAACGTTGTCAACGAGCGCTCTTAAAAAATACGGGCGGTTGTTTCCCTTTAAATGTACCTCGCCGAAACGGGCGAGCAGAACTCTGCGCATACTTCATTATCTCCTTTGAAAACGCTTGAGAAGATCGTATTTTGCTTTTACGACTTCGGCGGCGTAGTTGATTTCATCACAGGTGGTATAAGGCGAAAGGCTGAAACGAAGCGCCCATTCGGCCTTTTTCGCCGGAATGCCCATCTCGGTAAGCACGCGGCTTACCTTCATTTTCTTGCTGGAGCATGCGCTGCCGGTGGAGGCAAAAACGCCCTCCTCCTCAAGCGCATGGAGCATAACCTCGCCTCTCACATTCGGAAAACCAAAATTCACGATGTGCGGCGCGGCAGTCTCGGGGTCGGGGCCGTTGACGATCAGATCGGGAACAGCGCTTTTGAATTGATCGATCAGGTAAAGCTTTTTCTCCATGAGCGCTTCCTGAAACCCGCCCAACGCCTTCATCTCCCGGATCGCCTGCAAAAGTCCAAATATGCCCGGTGTGTTTTCCGTGCCGCTTCTAGTACCCTCTTCCTGTCCTCCGCCGATGTGGGAAGGGCTTAAACGAACGCCCTTTCTGACCACCAGCGCGCCCACGCCCTTGGGGCCGTGGATTTTGTGCGCGGAGAGCGTATACAAATCGCACAGGGAAAAATCCATTCCGCAGCGCAAAAAGCCCTGAACGCCGTCGATGTGCAGAAGCGTTTTATTGCCGTTTTCGCGGACAAGCTCTGAAAGCCTTTTTATGTCCGTAATCGCGCCGGTTTCGTTGTTGACCTGCATGACGCTTACAAGCGTAAGCCCCTTTTCAAGCTCGTTTTTGAGCTGTTCAAAATTAAGCCCGCCTTTTTCGTCCACGCCGATTTTTACAATCTCCGCGCCCAATTTGGTAAGCGCGTTTGCAGCGTCGGTTACGCTTGGATGCTCAACCGCCGATACAGCAATGCGGACGGGCGGCCTTGAAACGCCGAATACGCCGAAAAGCGCCAGATTGTTGGATTCCGTGCCTCCGGACGTGAAAACCACGCGTGCATCCTTCGCGTTTATGCTTTTTCGAATTTCATCGCGGCATATATTCAGTTCCTTTTCAACCTCGAACGCTTCTTTGTAAAGCGACGAGGGATTATAGTACATTTCCGCCATTCGCTTTGTCATTTCCTTAATGACGCCATCGGATGGTTTTGTTGTCGCGCTGTTGTCCAGATACGCCTGCATGCGTTTATTCGCCTTCCTGCAAGAAAAGCGGAACGCCCCTTCGAGAAAACACGAAGAAGCATCCCGTTTTCATAGAATTTTTACGTTTTTCCTCAGCCCTGCCATACGCCGAAGCCCAGATAGCCGCGGCTGTTGATCATATTGAGCATTTCCTGGCTGGGTTCAATGATGGCCAGATGGCGCACACCGTTTTTGGTAAAATAGATATAGGTAAGGTTCGCATCGCGGTTCAAAAACCAGTTGTGGCGCTTGACGCCCTTATCGTTAATATAGCGGTTGAACGAAGGATGGGTAACGGATCCGATGCTCTCAACGATTTTCATGTTGATTTCGGAAAGATATCTGCGCTTGGTGTTGTTCAGAACCATCGAAACATCGAGTATGCCGTTGGTAAAGGTGTATTCATACTCCACGCGAAGATTGTCCTTCTTGATCCAAAGAAGCGCAGCCAACGCAATCATGACAAGCGCCACGATAAGGCTGCCCCACGCAAAGCCGGTAGCGATGGTATTGAGAACCGCCTGCAGCATGAAAATGCCGATCACGCCGAAAATCGCAAGCATCGTCCATGCGAGGTAGTAGGTAAAGTTTGCAAATCCGTTATGTCTTCTTACGACGATTTCTTCCTTGAAATTATCCATTGCCATTGAGATTTCGCCCTCCAATATGTGTATACTACATCATTCTGATTTCATTATACCATATCTTTCGGCATTTTAACAGCATAAATTCATTTTTCATGTTTTTTTCACTTTACGTTCTGTTTTCCCCTTCCCAAAGGCCTAAAAACCTTTGTACACGCTCGTTTTGAGAGGAAAACAGAATCTCAGGCGGCGAATCCTCCACAATCACGCCGTTTTCCATAAAAACCACGCGGTCGGAAACCTCGCGCGCAAACTCCATCTCATGCGTAACCACGATCATGGTCATTTTTTCCTGCGCAAGATCCCGCATAACAGCAAGAACCTCCTTGGTCAGCATGGGATCCAGCGCACTGGTCGGCTCGTCAAAGCACATGATGTCCGGCTGCATGCAAAGCGCGCGGGCAATGGCAACTCTCTGCGCCTGGCCGCCGGACAGCTGATAGGGATATGCGTTTTCCTTATCGGAAAGACCAACCTTCAAAAGCATTTCCCGCGCGCGCTGAACAGCTTCGTCCTTCGGGATTTTTTTAACGTGCACGGGAGCATCAATCAGATTTTTGATCACGGACATATGCGGAAACAGATTGAACGACTGAAACACCATGCCCATTTTAAGCGTAATCGCGCGAAGCGTTTTATTGCCGGCATATTCAATCCTGCCGTTTTTCATTTCGCACATTTTGACATTGTCCAAAGCTATTTCACCTGCGTCCACCCTTTCAAGCTGGTTCATGCACCTTAAAAACGTGCTCTTGCCCGAACCGCTCTTTCCGATGAGCGCAACTGTTTCGCCCGCGTTCACCGTGAGCGAAACGCCCTTCAATACCTCTGTCTGTCCGAATTTTTTATAGATATTTTTTGCCGAAAGCATGCTAAATTCTCCTTAGCGGTAATAATTCATTCTGCGTTCAATCCACTTGCAGCTCTGCTCGACAATGCCGTTGAACAGAAGGAAAAATACGAGCACAAGCAAATACGGCTCGATGGACGCAAGGGCGCTGACCTGCTTTTCCGCAAGGTGCAGAATTGTCCGGTTGTCAAGCGATACCGCGATGACCTTGGCAATGGACGTATCCTTTACAAGCGTGACAAGTTCGTTGGTCAGAGACGGCATAACGGTTTTAAAAATCTGCGGAAGCTGAATTCTGAAAAACGACTGCATGCGGCTCATGCCAAGAACCTTCGCCGCCTCTTTCTGACCTGCGGGAATCGCCTGTATCCCGCCTCTGAAAATTTCGGCATAATACGCGGCATAATTGAGCGAAAACATGTAAATGATGCACCGCATCGGGAAATCCGCACGTTTGTCTCCGAAAATAACCTCAAGCGGCTTTGTCCACGTAAGCTGGGAAATAAAAAAATAGGCAAAAAGCAATTGAAGCATCAGCGGCGTTGAACGAATAATGTAAATGTACACGCTGATGGGCGCCTTGATGATTTTGTGTTTTGAAACGCGCCCCGCCGCGAGCAAAATGCCCAGCGGAATCGACAAAAGAATGGTAAAGACAAATATGCGTACCGTCGGCAGAATACCGCCCGCAAGCGTTACAATCAGCTTTTCAAGCGCCTGCGGGTCTGAAAAAATGCGAAATTCCACGTTTATTCCTCCAGTATGCGTCTGTACACTGAAAGGCGGGCCGCCGTATCAGGCGACCCGCCTTTTGAAATCAGGGATTTATTCAGCCTCAGCGTCCGCCAGTAAAACAGGCGTTACGATGTCGCTTGAGAACCAGTTGGCTGCAATCTGCGCCGCCGTTCCGTCCTTGGCCATGTCGACAAGCGCGGCGTATACCGCGTTCATAAGCGCAGCGTCCGCCTTTCTGAATCCGATACCGTAAAGATCGTCGCACAGGTTTCCGACGCAGATGAGCGTATCGTCATTCAGCTTCGAAAGCTCGTACTGGGCAACCACTTCGTCAATCAGAACCGCATCCACCATGCCGTTTTTAAGGTTCATAATTGCATACAGGTAATCCGCTTCGGTGATGACTTCGCCGATGGACGCGTATACATCCTGATATCCGTACTCCGCAATGGTGAGCACTTCTTCGGCAAACGATCCGCCCTGCACGGAAACATATTTTCCGGCCAGATCCTCTACCGTTTCAATGCCGGAATCCTTTTTGGTGAGGATAACAATGCAGTTGTTCAAATACGCTTCTGTCATGCACATGGCTTCCTGACGGGCAGGCGTAATAGACATGCCGTTCCAGATGCAGTCGATATTGCCTGCGTCCAGAAGTGTTTCCTTCGCTGCCCAGTCGATGGGCTGGGTTTTAAGTTCCACACCCAGACGCTTGCAGACTTCGGTGGCAAGATCAATGTCAAAGCCCACGATGTTGCCGTTTTCATCGTTAAAGCCCATCGGCGGGAACGAATCGTCCAGTCCCAGAATCAGATATCCCTTTTCCTGAATCGCCTGAAGCGAATTATCCGCCTCGGCAAAAGCTGCAAAGGAAAAAACAAGAACAAGCGCCGTCAGAATTGCAAACAGTTTTTTCATATGGGTTTCCTCCGTTTTATACTTTATTTCGCTAACGTGGTGCTATATTATCACATTAAATCCAAATTGTCAATGTATTTCCGTGTAAATTTCTTGTATTTCAAATCAAAATCCGCTATAATTAGCGTATAAAGAAAGGAGTGAAACCACATATGGAATTCAAGCGTTCAACACCCGGCGCATTGGGCATATCCCCGAAAGCCGTTACCGCCTTTTTAAACGCCGTAAACGAAAAAAACCTGGGCCTTCATTCGTTCATGCTCATCCGCCACGGCGAAGTTGCCGCCGAGGGCTGGTGGAAGCCGTATTCTCCGGATTTTGTCCACATGCTTTTCTCCCTGAGCAAATCATTCACCTCAACCGCCGTGGGCTTCGCCTGTCAGGAAGGGCTTTTGAAGCTTGACGATCGGGTGGTTTCCTTTTTTAAAGACGAACTTCCCGCGAACCCCTGCGAAAACATGATGAACATGACAGTCAAAAACCTTCTCACCATGGGCACAGGGCATTCCAAAGAACCCAATGCCTTAAACGGCGAAAAATGGGCTTATAATTTTCTCACTTCCTATGTCGACAAAACGCCAGGCAGCGTCTTTACCTACAACACCCCGGCAACTTACATGCTGAGCCGGATTGTTCAGAAGGTCACGGGAGAAAAGGTATTCGATTACTTAAAGCCCCGCCTGTTTGAACCTTTGGGTATTCAGGATATCTGGTGGGAGGAATCCCCTGAAGGCGCGAACACCGGCGGTTTCGGCCTGAATCTCCATACGGAAGACATCGCCAAATTCGGTCAGTTCCTTTTAAACAAGGGAAGCGTGGACGGTAAGCAGCTCCTGAATCCCGAATGGATCGACACGGCAACCTCCAAACAGATTTCAAACGGCGATCCAAATGAAGACAGCGACTGGTCGCAGGGCTACGGCTTCCAGTTCTGGAGGTGCAAACGTGACGGCGTATACAGAGGCGACGGCGCGTTCGGTCAATACTGCGTCGTCATGCCAAAGCAGGATGCGGTTCTTGCCGTCACCAGCGGCTCCAACGACATCGGCCAGATTTTAAACGAAGCCTGGACGCATCTGCTCCCCGCAATGGGCGAACCCACAGAAGACGACGGGCTTGACGAAATGAACGCCGCAATTCAAAGCCTCTCCATTCCCCTTCCCGAAGGCAGCAAAAACGTCCAAATCGAAAGCGCGGAATATAACCTTGCCGCCAATCCCCTGGGCTTAAAGACATTGAAAGTCACAAGCGACGAAACAAGCGCAAAGCTCACCCTCACCTACTGGCAGGAAAGCGCCTATCAGAAAAACGAGGAAATCCCTTTCGGCTTCGGAGAATGGATCGAAAACGGCGAAGGTCTCAGCCACACCTTTTCTGCATGCGTGCAGCAGGAAGACGGAAGCGTCCGCTTCAAATTCATCCTTGCCGATACGCCGTTTATCCGCGAAGTGACCCTTCTGCAAAACGGCGATTTCGCAGAAATCACCCTCAGGCAGAACGTGGGCTTCCAGCCGGTCGATCTGTATCTGATCGGAAAGAAAACAAAATAGCGTTTTCGCATCACATAACGTCTGCACCCCCTGAATTCATCGAAATCAGGGGGTGCAGACTATGTATATCCGTTTTTCTTATGATCAGCCCTTTACCGCGCCGGCAATCAGGCTCTTCTGAACCTGTCCGCTCATGCACATATAAAGAACCAGCGTCGGAAGCGTGGCGATTACCAGCGCCGCGCCCATGGAGCCGTAGTCCGTCTGGTACTGACCGCTCATCTGCTGGATGCCGACCGTCAGCGTGCGCACCTTGCCGGAGCTTAAAACGGTTGCAAGCAGAAGCTCGTTCCATACCTGAAGGAATACGAAGATTGCAGCTGTTGCAATCGCCGGAATCATCATGGGAAGAATGATGGTGAATGCCGTTCGGTAAATGCCGCTTCCGTCGATGCAGGCGGCTTCCTCCATCTCGTAGGGAATGTTGGTGATAAAGCCGCTCAGAATGAGAATGGTGATGGGGATATTGAACGCCGCATAGGGAATAATCAGCGCCCAGCGGGTTTTATTGAGCGGAAGCAGGATTTCTGTCAGCGGGTACAAGGCCGCATGCATGGGAATCATCATACCCATCATGACGTAAACCATAACCACCTTCTGGCCCTTCCAGCGCATGCGCAGAAGACCGTAGGCGCACATGAAGCCGAAAAGGCTGGTGATCACAAGCGTTGCCGCCGTATCAATCACGCTGTTCATGAGGAAAAGGCTGATGTTTCCGCCCGCGCCCCAGGCATTGGCATAGTTGGAGAACAGCCACTTGGTCGGAAGACCGATGAGGTTTCCGGCAAAGATCTCCTGCGTATCCTTAAGCGAGAAGCCCAGAAGCCAATACAGCGGGAAAAGGCACAGAAGCAGCCAGACAATCAGGAAAACCTGGCACACGATCTTTCCGGGAGAGAAACGCTTTTTCATTTTGCGAGCCTCCTTCCCTTTCTGACCCTGGGCGCGCCCCACTCTTTGAACACAATATTCAGAAGCACCGTGAACGCAAGACACTCAAATACAATGAACATTGCCTGTGCGCTGGCGTAGGAGTATTTGTGATTGGAGAACATCTCAACATACATGCTCAGCGCGGGCAATTGCTTGTTGGATCTTTCAAGCAGAATCCACGGCGTATCAAACAGCTTGAACGAGCCGATCAGGGAGAACGACAGACATACCTTCAGCATGGGCTTGATCATGGGAATCTGGATTTTGAGCGCCATTCGCGCAGGTCCTGCGCCGTCTACCGTCGCCGCCTCGATGATATCGGTGGGGATCGACTTGAGCGCGCCGTACATCAGCAGCATATGATAGCCCACATATTGCCAGAGGCTCGGAATATAGACCGCCATCAGCTTTGTATCCTTGTTGGCAAGGAATCCGTTCTTCGGAAGCGCAAGACCCAATCCCTCATAAATCGCAGGCACAAGGTCCTTATAGATTCGCTGCCACAGAAGGCTGATTACAACGGAGGAAATGACAACGGGAACAAAGAACAAGTTGCGGTACATGCTTTCGCCTTTGATGTTGTTGACCAGAATCAGCGCAATCAGAAGCGAGAACGGAAGCTGAACGAAAATGGACAGCCCCGCATAATTGAGCGAATTGACCACCGCGCCGGGGAAATCGTTGCGCCGGCCGGGAGTAAACATCTTTATGTAGTTTTCAAACCACACAAATTCGGATTTATCGCCGACCTTTGCCGGGATTTCGCTCAATAAGCTGTACCAGAAGGACTTGAAAATCGGAACAATGACGATGTAGGTGAAGAACAAAACCGTCGGAAGAACAAAGACCATTATGCTCCACTTATTCGACAATACGCGTTTCATAAGCGGACCTCCTTGTAAACATCAAAAATACTCAAAAGGGGTGACGGCCTTACCGCCACCCCCGATGTCAGGGATTCGATTATTCGAAGATGGTCTCCATGTCCTGGCACCATTCTTCGGGCGTGATTTCGCCGGTCAGAACGTCGTAGACGGTCACACCGATGAGGGTGGCGTCTTCGCCGGTCAGAGCGGTGTTGCCCCAAAGCAGCATAGTGTCAGCGGTGGAAGTGGCTTCCTTGATCATCGCCATGACGGGGTTCAGATCGGTGTATTCGGAGAAGTCATACTTCCAGGCGGGGAGGCCGGCGCCGGCGATGTAGCCGTTCTTGGAGAGGTTCTCCGCAAAGAACTGAGCGGCGATGAAGGCCTCGTCGGGATGCTCGGTGTAGGAAGCCACGCAGAAGCCCTCGGCAGCGCCGCCCATGAACTGGTTGTCGTAGCCACGGCCCACCGCCGGGAAAGGAACCGCCTTCACCTTCTGCTGCATCTCGGGAGACAGGGAACCGGCAAACCACTGGCCGTGCACGTACATGGGAAGTCGGACGGAGCCATGTCGTTCTG
>JAZSFI010000055.1:0-2448 GCA_045532135.1 Clostridia bacterium
GGTTTTCTTCGGGTGCAATGTCCTCGGTGCAGATATTCAGATCGACGGGCTTTCATACGGAACGTGTCCTGCCGAGATTGCTGTTACACCCGGCGTTCACAAGCTCCTAGTTTCCTATCCGCCGTATTATCAGGAATTTAGGCGTGATGCTTTGTTCCGCTCGGATGGGCAGACGTATAAGGTAGTTTTGCAGATCACTCCCGAAGGCGAGCGTCAGCGCGAAAGAGTTCTTGAGTACGAGAAGAAGCTCCTCGAACTCAAAAATCTTTCACGCAGCGGTGATTTGGAGTACGAAAAGAAAAAGAAGGCACTCGAAACGGAGCAGAAGGAGCGCGGCGAACTTTTCCAGAAGCAGCTTGATTTGGCTGATGCCATGCTGGAGCGCTATCAACTTTCCGGTGACGCCGACGATTATGTCCGCCGGACGATTGCCGAAGGGACGGCCGTTTATTGGAAAAACAGTTTCGGGCGTATCGCCATCACCGAGGGAACGGCCGATAAGATCGAGTTTGCGACACCTTCTACCGATGCCGGCGACTTGTCGGTTCCGCCCGATCCGACCGAAATCGGCGATGGGCTCCAGAAGTTCCTGATGAAGCGCGGCGGCAAATAAGGGTTTGCGGGTATGGAATTCCGCGACATAGTTTCGTTCAAGGGTGCGGTAGCGCTTGTTGTTGCTGGTGTTTGGGTGGCGCAGAGTGTCGCGGCCCCCGGTGACGATGACTATGTCGCGGATATCTCTATGTCCCATGCGGCCCAGGCTTATTTCAAAGCCGTGCCGGAAAACTTAAAGGGAGAGACGCTTTCCCGGAGCGATCCTGTCGTGCGTGAAGAGTCAAACGCGTATTATACGGAAGATGGTGCAATTTCCATTCCGCCAGGCGCGATGATTGTTTTCAAGAATGCCGGCAAGTGCATGGATCCACACCTGCCGGCGCCTTCGTCCGGCGAGCCGATGCAGTTCATCAACGCCGAACGTCTCATTCCGCGACAGCTGCAAGATACTTATCGGACATTGCTGGAACGCAATTCACGCGGCGATCCTGAAGTTGCTGCAAACAACCTTCAGCATCTCGTGTGGGCCATCCGCACGGCCGGCACGGAAGATCCGCTTGCGAACAATCTTTCCGACCGGCAGCTTGATTTGCTGGATGCTTGTTCAGGGCGGCACGGAGGATTTTCACGGTTTCATGAACGGCAAAAGAAGCGCAACGCCAAGCGAAAGCGGCGCAACCGGGTGCAAAGCCGTATTTCAGTCGGCAACTTTTCGTACGATGCTTCGGAGTTGAGAGGTACAAATGCTACAAGACTCGTCAGTTCTCATATTGAAACGCTTACAGAAATGGGAAGTGAATCAAAAATAAGAAGCTCCGCCAATTTGCGTTACGGTGAGATTGAGGAAGATTTGTACTCTGATGTCGTGTGCGAGGGTGGGCTTGCTTTTTCGGCAAGAATACTCAATGCGTCAGACCACAGAAAAGAATTCCGCGCGGCGGATTTTGCGGCGCAGGTCGGCAACGGTATTGTGACGGGAAGTCGTCGCCAACGCGTGACGATGGCTGTCCCCAATGCTTTTACGGTCATTAAGGGCGCCGTGAAAGAAGGTGTCAGTATCAACCGGGATGTGTCATTGGCGGAAGAAACGGGATTTTTCTATTCGCGGACGCGCCAAAGGACGCAAAAAAGGCGGAACGCACGGCAAATAAGTTCTTCAAGTGAAAAGACGGCTGAAAGTAAAAAGACGGAAAGAAAACGAACAACGAAGACGGCAACTGTTGTAGAAGAGGTTCCACCCGTCCCTGCGATGGAGCCGGTTACGCCGATTGGCGGAGCTGTTGTTACGAATGAGGTGTTTCGTCCGATAGTCGAGCCTGTGCGCGTGAGAGTTATCGCCCTTGAATACGATGAAAAAGCTGAAACGGGTGTATTGACCGTTGAAATTTTGAGCGGCTCCTTTAAGAGTGCTAATAAATACATTCGGGATAATTTTGATTCATTGGTAAGATGTAGCGGAGAAGAAGATGTTTCAAAGTTGTCGCCGAAGTCAAAGTTGGAGATTGAATCAGTTTCCATTACCGACGAAGAGCGATTAGAAATAAAATTCACTGCGAAATAAGAAAGGGCTGTATGATGAAATCAAAATTGCTTTTTGTTTTGAGCCTGTTGCTTCTTTGCAGCTCGAGTTATTCTGGTAATGGATATAATCAGTATCAAAGGAATTCATCTAGTTATCATAATCCAATAAAGAAAATTATACGTGAAGAGAATAAACAAGAAGGTAGAATGCTAGAAATTCGTTTTTTACGGAGGCCGCTAGACGCGGATTTTTTAGGTTTTCAGGATATGTCAAAGGGAACGATTGCCCATGTTCAAATAGTAGCATATGATAAAGCTACAGGGAAATATTACGATGATTTTGGGTATACAGGAAATTTTTTAAAAAAATAC
>JAZSFI010000372.1:0-1579 GCA_045532135.1 Clostridia bacterium
AGTGCAGGCGGACGACAGCCGCACGCTTGGACTTGTGTACCTGCCCGATATCACGGCGGAAGCGGGGATGATTCTGTGGCCGCCGAGCCGCATGTTTCGAAACAATTAATATGGAAGAAAGGCATAAAGACATGGACGAAATGAACGAGAAAACCATCGTTTCGGCGGAAGCCGAAAACGAAAAAAGCGAAAGCGCAAACGAAAACGCCGGCGGCGCCAAAAAGGCAAACAAGAAGGAAAAAGAAAAGCTGACCGGATGGCCGCGCGTCAAAAAGGAAATCCGCGAATGGACGGTTTCTCTGGTCGTTGCGGTTCTGGTCGTTGTGATCATGAAGGAATTTCTGCTTCTGCCCATCAAGGTGGACGGCACTTCGATGAATCCGACGCTCACAGACGGAGAGCGCCTGCTGGTCACGGTGTATGACGTAAAAATCACAAACAAGCTTCAAAAGGGCGACGTTGTCATCTGCAACTACCCCGGAAGAACCAATAAAGACCCGATCGTCGGCTTAATCACCATGGACACCAACTTTGTCAAGCGCATCGTCGGCGTTCCGGGCGACACGGTTTCGCGCGTTCAGGGCGTGACGTTTGTAAACGGCGAGCCCCTCGACCCGAAAAAAATCACCTTCGTTTCCGCTCAGGTTAAGGAAGTTTCTGCCTTTGAAAACGGCGAAACGAAAATCACCGCCCTGATCAACGGAGCGGAAAAAGACCTTACCCTTGAACAGTCCAGACGCTATGAATTCGACTACGAATATGTGCTGGGCGAGGACGAATATTTTGTCGTCGGCGACAACCGCTATAACAGCCACGATTCCAGAAGCTGGAACGGTCCCGAAATCCCGCTCGTTCTCGCAAACGATGTGACCGGCAACGTCGGTCCCGTTTCCAAGGACATGATCGTCGGCCGCGCCAAGTATGTTTTCTGGCCGACCAGCGAATTTGAAAAGGTCGAAAACAATCCCCTGTACGTTGATCCCCGCGATTCGCAATAAAGCTTCATGAGCTAACGGAGGCAAAAATCATGAAAAAGAAGACGGACAAAAAAGTATTCTGGGTGCGCGTGATGTGCATTTTCCTCGCAATCCTGATGGCGGGCGGCTCGATTTTCACGCTCATTTACTACATTTTCGGAGGATATTAATGAAGCGCTTCATCCTTGCGCTTCTCATGATAACCGCGTGCGTGCTTTCGCAGGCGGTTATCTGTTTTTCAGAAGAAAACGGACAGATTTCCTATCGGATGGAAATCGAATATCTCCAAAGCGAGCAATCCGCAAACATTTGCGCAGTCGTCACTTACCAAAACCAAACGGGAAAAACGCTCGAAAACCTCCTGTTTTCCATTCCCGCCAACTGCTTTCGAAGGGAATCCACCCTGCCCTATGACAACGAGACGCTCGAAAGCGCCTTCCCCTTCGGCTACGCCCCCGGCGGCATGGATGTAAAAAGCATCCGCGTCAACGGAAAAGAAGCGCTCTGGGCGGGATCGAGTGAAAACGAAGCCTGCATCCGCGTGCCGGTTGCGCTTGAGAACGGAAAAACATGCGAAATTGTTTCCGATTACGCGCTCCTTC
>JAZSFI010000037.1:0-1631 GCA_045532135.1 Clostridia bacterium
AGATTTACGCGGCTGGTCGGGCGATTCTGGCGGACTGCCTTAAGTTGGATGTTACGGACGAGTGTGCAGTGCTGAATGTGCTGCAGAATCTGTGCGGATTCATCGACGATACGCTGGGCGCGGGAGCGATGAAGAAGATCGTCGGCGAGAAGGCGGTTTCGCTTCCGGTGGCGCTGAAGGTCATCAATACGATTATCGAAACGTGCGGCAAGCGGTATGCGGCATATATCCAGCGTGAATACCTTGGAGGCGGACGTAATGAGAAAATTCAGCCTGTCAAGCCTTGATGAGCTGCCGGAGAGCGTGGCGGAGAACGGAGGGGAATTCGCAGTAAATTCGGATTTCCGCGTAATCCTGCGAATATTCCGCATGCTGGGCGATCCGGAGATCAACGAAGAGGATAAACCGTGGATTTTGCGCCGCCTTTTTTATATAGGTAGAAAACCCGACAAAGCCGAGGAAGGATTTGAGTGGTTCGTCAGCTGCGGAAGAGAAAAAGGCGAACCGGGCGGCGAACGGGATTTCGACTATGAGCAGGACGCGGCGGAGATTTATTCAGCCTTCCGGCAGGTCTATGGTATTGATCTGATAGGTATTGAAAAGCTCCACTGGTGGCGGTTTCTTCCGCTGCTGGAGGGGCTTTTCTGCTGCCAGAATGCGCTCTCGAACAAGGTGCATCTCAGGCATGCGGACGATGACAAGGGAAAACAAAAGGCTGCGCTGGAAAGGCAGAAACGCGCAGCGAAGCTACAGAGCCCGATCAGCCGGTCGGACATGGCGCTTGAAGAAGCGATCAGGGAGCGCCTGATGAAGGGCGAGCCGATCGGCGATCTGATGGGAAGGTGAAAAAATGGCGTATGACGGAACGCTGCAGTTTGATACAAAAATCGATCAGAGCGGATTTGACAAGGGCGTAGATTCGCTTAAAACCAAAGCTCAGGCGATGATTGAGAATGTGACCGGCGTCGCTCTGGGCAATATCGGGGCGAATCTGTTTCAGGCCGGCATGCAAAAACTTGCCGATACCGTAAAGAAGGGCGTCGGTCTGGCCAGCGACCTCGAAGAAGTTCAGAACGTCGTGGACGTCACCTTCGGGCAGGGCGCGGCACAAATCGAAGAATTTGCCGAAACAGCAAGCGCGTCTTTCGGCCTGACGGAGCTGCAGTCAAAGCAGTTTGCCGGCACGATCGGCGCGATGGTCAAAAGCATGGGCCTGACCGATGACGCAGCGCTTGAAATGTCCACCAGCCTAGTCGGCCTGACCGGCGATTTGGCGTCATTTTATAATCTGGATCATCAGGCAGCTTTTGACAAAATTCGAAGCGGCATATCGGGCGAAACCGAGCCGTTGAAGCAGCTGGGCATCAACATGTCGGTCGCCAATCTGGAGGCCTACGCGCTTACCAAGGGCATTAAAAAGGCTTATCAGGAGATGAGCGAGGCCGAAAAGGTCAATCTGCGCTATGGCTACATCATGCAGCAGACCACTGATGCGCAGGGCGACTTTGTGCGGACACAGGACTCCTATGCAAATCAGGTGCGCGTCCTGCAGAACAACCTTGACACTCTGGCGGCAAACGTCGGCAGTGCGCTGATTCCGGCGCTGACGAGCGCTGTCAGCTGGGTAAACA
>JAZSFI010000565.1:0-12348 GCA_045532135.1 Clostridia bacterium
CGCTGAATGAATTGCCTGAAAATGCATCTGTCCGCCTGACCGCATCCTTCAAAGACGATGTCGTCGCCGAACAGACCATCAGAGTCAGAACCGACCGCTATATTCAGACCGAAATGTATCTTCGCCACAACGAGCGTCTGGAGGGTATCCATATGTGGACGCCCGAAAACCCCGCGCTTTATGACCTCAAGATCGAGACGATCGTGGACGGAAACGTGCAGGACGAAGTGGACACCTATTTCGGCATGCGCAAAATCGAAGTTGTAAACGGCAAAGTGCTGCTCAACAACCATGTGCTCTATCAGCGCCTGATCCTCGATCAGGGCTATTGGCCGGACGGACTCTTAACCGCGCCCAGCGCAGAAGCGCTCAAAAAGGACGTGGAGCTCACCAAGCGCATGGGCTACAACGGCGCGCGCAAGCATCAGAAATTTGAAGACCCGATTTACCTCTATTGGGCGGACAAACTGGGTCTGATCGTCTGGGGCGAGCTGCCCAGCGCTTATTGGCTCAAGGATTCCCAGAAGCGCAACATGATGCGCGACCTTTCCGAAGCCATCAAGCGCGATTATAACCATCCCTGCCTGATTGCGTGGGTGCCGATCAACGAAAGCTGGGGCGTTCCCTTCATTCAGACGCAGGTTGAGGCGCAGGAGCTGGCGGACGCGCTGTACCATATGGCGCATTCGCTGGACAACACCCGCATCGTCTCCGGAAACGTCGGCTGGGAGCAGGCGGCGACGGATCTTTTGACCGTGCACGACTATACTGCGTGGCCGGAGCAGCTTTCCTATGAATACGGAAGCGACGAAACCATCTTAAACGGCAATCCCGGTTCGGGCCGCATTGTGACGGCCTGCGGCTATGACCACACCGGCAAGCCCAAGCTCATGACCGAGTACGGCGGAATCGCTATGGCGAAGGATTCCGAGGGCGGCAACTGGGGCTATAACGGCGCGGCAAAGGATGAAGAAGCGTTCCTCAAGCGCTTTGAAGCCATCACGCAGGCGTTCAAGCACATGCCGGGCTTTGTAGGCTATTGCTACACGCAATTGACCGATGTATTCCAGGAGGTCAACGGACTTCTGGACATGGACAGAAATCCCAAGGCGAACCTCGACGAAATCAGAAGAATCAATCTTCAAAGATAAATAAAATTGCGCGCAAACAGGCTGTGTTTCATGTGGAAGACGGACGTGTTTGCGCGTTTTATTAAATGGAGGAATCTTTATGAGCTTTGATCTTGTCAGAAACCCGCGCGCGCTTACGGATCTCTGGGACGGACGCGAAATCGGCGATCCCTTCCTCATGCGCTTCGACGGAAAATTCTATCTGTATTGCTCCAGCCACGGAAATGCCGGCGTAAAGTGCTGGGTGAGCTGTGACATGATCCATTTCGAATACTACGGCTTTGTCGCAACCGATCCGCGTATCCATGGCGCGTATGCGCCTGAAGTTATCTATAACGCGGGCAAATTCTGGATGGTGACGTCTCCCAAAGGCAGCGGTCACTATCTTTTGAAGGCTGATACGCCCGTAGGCCCGTTTGAAGTCATCACGGAAAATCTCGGAAACGGCATCGATGGAAGTCAGTTTGTGGACGACGACGGAAAAAGTTGGTTCTATCGCTCCAGCCATCAGGGCATCCGCGTACACGAAATGCCTTCGCCTGAGGAAATCGATGTTCGGAACAAAACGATTCCTGCGAGCTTTTTAAATTACTGGACAGAGGGCCCGCAGGTCATCAAGCGCGATGACCGCTATTTTTTGACTGACACCGGAAATCACGTATGCTCCAGAGGTTATCATATTGATTACTGCGTGTCGCACGAAGGCCCCGACAGAGGCTTCAGAGCCCTTCGCGACAGCATGCTGCTCATCGAAACCCGCGACGAGTTCCATGCGCTGGGCCATTCCTCCTCCTGCATCGGCCCCGACATGGATACCTATTACATCATCTATCACAAAAACATCTTGAATGAACGCAACTGGCCGCTTCACAGATCCATGAATATCGACCGCATGTATTTTAACGGCGACAGACTCTATACCAACGCCACCTGGTGGTATCAGAAAGCGCCCAAGCAGCCGGTCTGCGCCTCGAGAAACGGCGAAGGGCTTATTCATACGCCGTTTGGCTATGCGCTTTCAAAAGCTGCCGGCGATATCTATACGGCGGAAATCAACTTTACCATGAAGGGCGAATGGGCAAAAGCGCATTTCTCCGTTAAGGGCGATGACGCGGGAACATTTGAGATCGACAAGAGCCGCAAATGGACGCTCACAGTAAACGGCGACAGCGAGACGGGCATTCTTCCCGAAAATGTTGCAACGGATGCGCTTATCACGGTCAAGGTTTCGAAATTCAAGGAAAATCTCATTATCTATGTAAACGGCATGAAGGTCATCGGCGTATCGTGCATCTTAAAGGGTGGACAGATCGGTATTTCCGGCGATGTAAAGATGGGCTTTATCGGCTTTTCGGATGTTGCGCAGGGATCGGATGAGGGCGAACACGAAAAGAGCGTGCCCGGCAGCTTTGACGCGGTGCACGGAAGCGAAAGCAGTCAGTCGTTCTGCGAAGGCGAAACGGGCTGCAAAGCGCTGTTTATCAAAGCGGGCGACAGCGCAAAATACAGGGTGAATGTCTGGAAAACAAGGAAATACGCCCTCGTTATGACGGTCGGAGAATCAGAAAATGAGATCGGCGTGACGGTGAACGGTGTTTCCATGAAAGCTGCGCCCACCGGCGTTTCCACCGAAGACGGCATGGAAAAGCGTTATTTCGGTCGGATTGAGCTTCAGGAAGGCTTTGGTGAAATGACGATTGCTGCCGATAACGATGTGATTATCGACCGCATTTACCTGATCGAATCGGATGAGTTCGAAAAGGCCGATGTGATTTATGGCGGCGAGGATGTTTCAAAGGGAAAGCTGAACGTCATCGGTCACAAAGCGGCGGCCAGCATGCACAAAAAATTCTGCGGCTACACGGCAGCCGAGGGCTACGGCGAAGCGTGGTTCGGCGGAAACTGGCATGATTTTGAAGTCAGAATGCTGATCAACATGAAGCCCTGCGCCCCCGAAGCCCGCGCAAGCGCCTACATCCGCACGTCGCGCGAATCCTGGCATCCACATCAGGTAGCGGCGGGTCGGTTCGGCTATGAAGTGCGCGTAACGGAAAGCAAAATCGAGCTTCTGAGAAACGACTATAAGGAAACCAAACTCCTCGAAGCTCCGATTTCCGTTGAGTGGGGCGGGCAGCTTGCGCCCACCCTTACCGCAAAGGGCAACCGAATCAGCGTAACCGGAGACGGAATTGATCTAAGCTTTGACGATCCCATGGCGCTTCCTGTCGGAAGATGCGGCTTGAGCGCGCATACGGACGGTATCGGGTTTGAAGAATTCAGTGTAGCAGAAATAGAATAAGCAGAGAACGACTGACGACATTACATTTCGAAAGTATCATGTAAATCCGCCGACAGCAGTTGATCGGGAAGGATATTGGCTGCAGATCTTGAACAAAAACAATGGGGTAATTTCCGCATATGTGTTTGATTATCCTTCTTATGAAGAAGCAGTCAAAGCGACCGGCACGTTCTATCTCGGTGAGGAGGATAAGTATAGCGTGCTTGAGATCGCTGGCTTTAAAAAAGCGCTTATGTTTGAAAAAGCTGACTTGACTACGTGCATCGAAATGATCCATGAATCGGAGAATGGCCGAACATTCTCGGTGAGTTTGTTCGGAAGTCAAGGAGTATCCAAGGAAGATATGCTTGAGGTTATCAGGGTAAAAAGCGAATAAAACATGCAGGAGCTGCCTATTTAAGCAGCTCCTGTTTTCGATCAGCCGAACTCATTATCCTTCGAAGTATCCCTGTCCCCGTATTCGATCGGGGGATTTAAAAGGTAATCGAACAGCTCGTCGCCGATGAAGGCGCGGGCTTTTTGGGTTCTTTCCGCTTCTCTTTCGGTGTCCATGTCGCAAACTGCGTACCAGATCGGTTTTTTCTCGCCTGCGTGGTGAGGCGCGTTTGGATCAAACCTGCGGATGCCGAGGTTCAGGCCGAATTCGTGCGGATTGTCGGTGTAGGCGTGGTGCATGAACATATCGACTGTTTTCATGTTCTTCGCCTTTAAGTAGGCCAGCACGTAACCGGCTTCGGCCATTTTTTCGGTGAGAGCCTGAAGCGCGCCGGAGTGGGAATTGAAGCCCTGCTCGGAAAAGATGATGCGGCGGGGCGCATTTCTGTAAAGCATTTTGGGCTGGGAGAGATAGGCTTCCAGCACTTCCATGTTTTTGAATGTGATTTTGGGCGTTGAGAAGGTGAAGTCCGGGGCGCGGTCGTGCCAGAAATCGGGCCATCTCAGGTCTTCCGGATAGGGGTGATAGGCGACGCACCACGGGAATTCGCCTTTTTCGATTTGCAGGCGGCAAAGTTCATCGATGATGTCGCGGCCGGAATAATAGCGCTTGGGGAAGCGAACGTTGTGCGCGGTTTTGTGCCAGTATTGGTCGAGAGACACGTATACGCGGAAGGATTTGGAATGCTTCTGACCGGTAAGCCACGCCTGGCGCATGGCCTCGTTGTATTCCGCGACATAGTCGTTCACGTCCATTTCGCCGGCGTTGCCCCAAACGTACTGGGAATTGACCTCGTTTGAGATGATTGCGCCACAGACGCAGCCGACGTCGGAATCGCACTTTGTGTAGCGGTCGCACAAAAATTCCACAAAGGCGCGGTAGTAGCCCATGCCTTCGTGCGTGCGCATATTGAAGGCGCTGATGAATGCGTCGGGGCATTCGAAGTCAAAGCCCGGATGCAGGCATTTGTCAAGCAGCGCTTTTTCGCCTGTGGAACCAAAAAGGCGCGGGGAATTTAAAAGGATCATTGTGACGGCAAGGCCAAGTTTTTTGGACTTGGCCATTTGAGCGTCTACTTTTTCGACCGCTTCCTTGATGAAATAATAGACCTTTCCGTCGTGCTCAAATTCAATGACGTCGTCCGTTTTTACGGTGGTCATGAGGTTCGGAAGGTTGATGTTGATGGGCTGCTGACGAATGCCAAGGGCAATGATGTCTTCTTCTGTTCCGTGCAGCGTCTTTTTGGTGGGTAGGGAGGGATACTCGCTTTTGTTTTCCGGAACGGAGGAATCAATATCGGTCACAAACTGCGTGCCGGGGATGCGGATATCGCCTGTGTATACCTCAAAACGGCTGTACAGGCGATCGTGCTTGCCCATAAAACGCGGAATTGCAGCGCGGTTATCGGCGATTTCGACCGCATGCTCGGACAGAAGCGCGCACTCGGCTTTTGCAAGCGGCTCAAATTCTTGGATGGTGACGCGCGCGCGGGTTTCGTCAAAAGAAAAGATGATTTCGCTAAGAGTGGTCAGGATGGACGTTATTTTCATGCTGTTATCCTCCTTGTTTTCTTAATAAAACGGCGCCTCATACGAAACGCCGTAAAAAATCAGTTTTCAAGCATGATATTCAGAATCTCCGTATCGGTATCGCGCATGCCGTCTCTGCCCATGCGCGCTGTATTGGCGATGGTTTTTTCGATGGAGGAATGCACGATGCCTTCGCCGCTTCCGAACACATTTCCGTCCATGGACATATGGTGGGCGAGGATAGCGGCGTCCACGGCGGAAGCGATTTTGGCGGCGCAGGATGCTTTCGCGCCGTCGCAGACGATACCGGCGACATTGGCAAGGGTGTTTGTGATGGTGCCTGCAATTTCATGATCCGTGCCGCCGGAAAGGAAGGTGATGCCTGCGCCGCAGCCGCTTGCAGCGGAAACTGCACCGCAGAACGCGCTTAATTTGCCCATGTCGCGCTTGATGTAGATGGAAACGAGGTTTGAAAGTGCGAGCGCGCGGTATTTAAGCTCTTCGCTTGCATTCAGATGCTTTGCGTACATGAGAATCGGCATACAGACGGTTATACCCTGATTGCCGCTTCCGGAGTTGATGACGACGGGCATAACGCAGCCGCTCATTCTTGCGTCGCTTCCGGCTGCTGCCATGGCGCGCGCCTGAATTTTCACATCGTCCTTTCCGAAATGACGCATCAGCGTCGCGCCGACCTGATCGCCGTAAGGGTTGTTGAGCCCTTCATGAGCGATCGCGGAATTGTATTTTTCCTGCTGCATTAAGACGGGCAGAATTCTTTCGATGCTGCCGTATCGGCAGAAAGCGAAAATATCCCTAAGACTCATTTTAAGATAAATCTCGGCAGGCTTTTCGGTTTTTACGTTTTCAGAGCAGGAGAAATCGCGATATACCGTTTTGCTGTTTTTCTCCTTCCGCACGATGCGCGTGTGCGCATCGCGGATTTCAACAAGCGCGCGGTTATCGCCTTTGAACATTTCGACAATGATCAAAAGATTGGGAACATTGTCAATGAGTTTTACTTCGCAGAAATCATGATCCAGAAGCGCACGCGTTTTTTTTCTGTCCGCGTCCGTGATCTTTGAAAGCACTTCAAGCTTCAAATCCGCGCTTCCGCCGACTGCGCCCAGAATCGCAGCGGGTTTAACGCCTTTAAGTCCGCCGGACTGGGGCACGATAACGCCTTTTACGTTTTTTATGATGTTGCCGGAGCAGTTTACAGTCATTTTATCCGGAAATTCCCCCAGCAGTTCGCGCGCGGTTGCCGCGGCGTAGGCGATGGCAATCGGCTCTGTGCAGCCAAGTGCAAGTACCAGTTCATTTTCCAGAATTTCGCTCAAGCGGTCATGGACTTCAGGTAAAAGGGTTGTTTGATTGGTCATGAAAAACCGCTCCTTTGGCTTATGTGTATATGCGCTTATTATATCGTTTTGCAGGGAAAAAAGAAAGTTTTTTTGAGGAAATTTCTATTCGAAGTTCCATTTGAGGATGCCGAGCGCGATTTTGATCGCGTTTTCAAGGCAGCTGAGTTCGATCCATTCGCCTCGTGTGTGCGCGCCGCCACCGATGATTGCGCCGACGGTTACGCTTGGAATACCGAGGGCGAGAGAAGCGTTTGCATCGGTCGATGCGGCATGAAGGGAGGCGGGGGAGCGTGTGATTTCCTCTACGAGCTGCGCGGCTTTTTTTGAAAGAAGCGTTTGCTTTTCTTCGTTCACATTGCCTTTGCACGGGCGAAGCCCAAGCATCTCCACGTGAATATCATATCCCTGATGTTTGAAATATTCGATTGTGTCTGAAAGATAGGCATCCATTTCCTGCATACATTCGCGGCTTTCGGAGCGATATTCATAGAGGAGAGAGCATTCTCCTGCGATGGAATTAATCGTGCTTCCCCCCTCAATAACGCCTGCGTTATATGTGGTTTTTGCACCTGCGGGCGGCGTTTTTTCGTAAAGACGCGTGATCAGCCTGCTCATCTGCACAATGGCGTTTTCATTCCCGAAATCTGAATAAGAGTGACCGCCTTCGGCACGGATTGTAATCTTCACGCGATATGAGCCGACAGCATTGTTCACGATTTCGCCTGCGCCGCAGTCAAGGGAAACGAGAGATCCAATCCTGCCGTCGTAGTCGCTCAGGAGCTGTTTTACGCCTTTCAAATTTCCAAGCCCTTCTTCGCATGCATTTGCGGAAATGATCAGTCCGCATTTCGGCTGAATATTTTGAGAAAGCAGAAATTTGGCTGCCATCAGAAGAGCAACAAGATTGGCTGTGTCGTCTCCGATGCCGGGTGCGTAAAGTTTTCCGTTTTCTTCTCGCATGGGGAGAGGTTCCGTATCCTCAAACACAATATCTGTGTGCGCCATAACAAGGGAGACGGGTGATGCATCCGCGTTGCCCAATTTCAGAACAACATTCTTGGCTTCATCAATATAAACGTCCTTTGCACCTTGATTTTTGAGCCAGTTGAAGATGAATAATGCGCGCCTTTCCTCGTGATGGGAGGGAGCCGGGATTCTTCCGAGCGTTTTCAAAAGCGATTCAGCTTCCTGAACATGATCCGATATCCATTTTACTTCAAAATCGGTAAAAAGCATGTGAAACGCAGCCTCCCTTTATGTAATGACAAGATTCATTATAGCACGCACATGATTCGTATGTCAAAAGTTTTGTGTGCGTTTGATTGACGCTTGTAAATACAGACGGAAAACAGTATAATATCTATAAACAATGTGCGTTTGAAGGAGAAAAGTATGGACTGGCAGGATCGTTTTTTTGCGCCGGATGAGCAGCCGCTCGAGCGTTTTCCGGAGGGCATCAGCAACACCGCGATCTTCAGAACTATGGCGTTTGTCGGAGACAGCCTGTCTTCGGGCGAGTTTGAATCGAGGGGCGCGGACAATTCAAAAGGATATCATGACTATTATGAATATTCATGGGGACAATACATTGCGCGTAAAAACGGTCTGACCGCTTATAATTTTTCGCGCGGCGGCATGACGGCAAAGGAATATATGACTTCTTATGCAGACGCAAACCGGTTTTTTCAGCCGGAAAAGGCTGCGCAGGCATATGTTATTGCGCTGGGCGTAAACGATATTCTAAATGCCGGGCAGTCGGTCGGTTCGGTTTCGGATATTGACATTGAAGACTACAGAAACAACAGGGAAACCTTTGCAGGCTACTATGCAGCGATTATTCAAAGATACAAAAAGATTCAGCCGCGGGCAAAGTTTTTCCTTCTGACCATGCCAAGAGGCGAACGAAAGGACGACAAAATTCGCGCGCACAGAGAGCTTTTATACGCGCTATCGGATTTTTTTGAGAATACCTATGTAATCGACCTGTATGCCTACGGTCCTGCGTATGATGAATGTTTCAACAAGCGGTTCAGCCTCTACGGACACATGAATCCCATGGGCTATATTCTGACAGCCAACATGGTGGATGCGTACATTGATTACATCATTCGGAAAAAACCGGAGGATTTTTTCCGCGTTCCCTATATCGGTACTGACCTGAAATAATGAAAAAGCGAAGCATGTTTTGTGCTTCGCTTTATGTTTATTTGGCTTTTCCGTCCGTGTCCAGCGTCTTTTTGAAGACGAAGAAGCGGTCGTAAAGAAATTCCGTCACAAAATTTACGATCATCGTTCCGATAACGACGATGTATTCGTTTACGCCTGCGCCGGTCAACGCATCGGTCCACCACGTGGAAACGGGCGTAAAAACTGCGTAGAAGACGGCGACCTTTGTCATGGCAACGGGGATGTTTCCGGCGGAATGGAAGGTGAATTTGCGGTTGAAGGTGAAATTCCAGAGAACAGACAGAATGAGCGAAATGAGATAGCTCAGCCAATGGGGCGCGGGCGTAAGCTCTTCCAAAAGCGTGAACGACGCCAGCTGTATTATGCCTGCGCTTACGGAAAAAAGAAGGAACTTTAAAGAACGAACAAGCTCTTTTTTACGCGTATTCATCATTTGGCCTCCTGGGATATGATGATTCATTATAACATATAAATAGCCGAAATGCTATAATGAAATCATAATTTAAAAAAATACATCCCACCGAATAGACCGGCGGGATGCGCTTTTATTGATTCAGGAACGAAACGAAATACTCGCGGTTCTCATGAAAATCCACGTTCTCGAACATGCCGCCGCTGTCGGTATAGGTGCCGCTTGCGGGAAGACGGGTTTGTTCGGGAATGCCTCCGGTGATGCCTTTTAAGGCGATGGAGGCGATTTCAAGAGCGTTCATGTTGGTGTCAATTTCATTTAAGGCGGTTCCGGCTGCGCCGATGAGCCTGAGGGGATGCTGCTTGGCCTGCGTAAGGAGCGCGGAAAGCACCTTTCTTTGGCGGTTTGTGCGCCCATAATCGCTGCCGATCGAGCGGATTCGGGCGTAACCGAGCGTCTGAAGACCGTCCAGATGCAGGTTGTCTCCGCCCTGACTGATAATTTCGCTCAGATACAGCTGATAGCCCTGATCGTATTCGCGCTGACCGTTTTGAACCTGCATATACAGAAGGCCTTTTACGTTTTTGTTGATCTCCTGGACTTCTTCGTTTGTGACTGAGAGCGTTACGCCGCCCAGTTTGTCGATGATTTTCGGGAAACTGTTGTAGTCCACTATGGCATAACGGGTGATGTTAAAACCAAAATTCGAGTTGACGGTTTTTAAAAGAAGGTCGATGCCGCCGTAGGCATAGGCGGCGTTCAGGCGGTGTGTGCCGCTTCTGCCGGGAATGGTCACACCGGTATCGCGAAGCAGGGAGGTCAATTTGATTTCACCCTGTTTGACGGAGGCGACGATCATAGTGTCGGAGCGGCTTGTGCCGGAGGAATCGACGTCGGTGCCGACCAGAAGCACATGGACGTAGCCGCCCGGAAGGTCGTTATCAGCCAGATACATGGCTTTGGAACGCGAACCGAAAAGACCCACGGGCAGAAGGTATAAAATGAGGGCAAGAATGAGAAGACACGACAGGAAAAAGACGCACGTTTTGAAAAGCAGATGCTTCTTTTTGCCTTTCGGCGCAGATTCTCTGCCGTCTTCATCCTCTTCTTCCTGATAACCCTTGGGCGCGCGCACGGGCGTTTCGAAAAAGAATTTAAACAGCGAGTGTTTTTCTTCCCGCTGATTTTCTTCAATCCGTTTTTCGCGCGCCGCTTCTTCTTTTTTCAGTTTTTCTTCCGGTTTTTTGCGCTTGACCGGCCGATCGTAATACACTTGTTTTTCCTCCGCGATTTGGAAAAGTAAGGGCTGCCGCTTGAAAATGCCTGCGGCAGCCCGAAAGGATCAATGACGATTAAACCTTGCTGTTCTTCTTGATGAAATCAATGACTTCGTTGACTTCGCAGAACGCCAGGCAGATAACGGTGTCGGCGCCGCCGTAGTAGATGGCGATGCGGCCGGTTTCCGCGTCGGTGAGCGCAGCGCAGGGGAACGCAACGTTCGGAACGTCGCCAACCTGCTCGTACAGCTTCTGGGGCGAGAGGAGATAGGGCTCGGTGCGATAAAGTACCTTCCAGGGCTGCTCAAGATCGAGAAGAGCGGCGCCGAAGGAGTATACGAAGCCGTTGCAGCTGGTGAGAACGCCGTGATAGAACAGAAGCCAGCCTTCGTCGGTCTCAATCGGGATCGGGCCTGCGCCGATTTTGGTGGACTGCCAGCCGCCGTTGGGTGCCATTACGTGGCGATGCTTGCCCCAATATACGAGGTCGGGAGACTCAGAATAGAAGATATCGCCGAAGGGAGTATGGCCGGTGTCGGAGGGACGGGAGAGCATGGCATGGTTGCCGTTGATCTTTCTGGGGAACATGACGCCGTTGCGGTTAAAGGGCAGGAAGGCGTTTTCCTTCTGGGTGTAGGTTTTGAAGTCCTTGGTGGTGGCTACGCCGATGGTCGGGCCATGGTAGCAGTTGCACCAGGTGACGATATGCTCGCCGTCGATTTCGCAGCAGCGGGGATCGTAGCCGTAGATGAACGGGCCGACTTCGCCTTCGATGGGGTTAACGAGATTGAAAGGCTCATGATCGATGTTCCAGTTGATGCCGTCCTTGGAATGGGCGGAATGGATGCGCATCTCGCGGCGCTTGTCGTCGCAGCGGAAAACGCCGGCGAACTCGCCGTTAAAGGGAACAACGGCGCTGTTGAAGATGGAGTTGGAGCAGGGAATGGCGTCGCGCTGAACGATGGGGTTTGCGCTGTAGCGCCATACTACGTCTTTGCATCCCTCGGGCTTATTCTCCCACGGGATATTGGGAAGCGCTTTACCGATGATCTTGGCCATGTCGTTTCCTCCTTAAAGTATATGGATATTTATAATTATTTAAGAATTTCGGAAATGATGTTGTTGAGCCAGTCGCCCTCAAACAGCTCGATCATGCCCTTGTCGCAGGCAGCGGCGAGCTTGGGATTGATGGGCATGCGCGCGCCGATATCAGTGCCAATGATCTTCTTGGCTTCTTCAAGCTTGCTTTCGCCGTAAAGTTCGATCTTCTTTCCGCAGTCGGGGCACTCAAGGTAGCTCATATTTTCAACGACGCCGAGAACGGGAATGTTCAGCATGCCGGCCATGTTGACGGCCTTCTGAACGACCATCTGCACAAGCTCCTGGGGAGAGGTGACGACGACCATGCCGTCCACGGGGATGGACTGGAAAACGGTCAGCGGCACGTCGCCGGTTCCGGGAGGCATGTCGATGAACATGATGTCGATGTCGCCCCAGTTGACGTCGGTATAGAACTGCTTGACCGTGCCTGCGATGACAGGACCGCGCCAGATAACGGGATCGGTCTCGTTTTCAAGCAGGAGGTTTACGCTCATCACCTTGATGCCGGTGGCAGTGACAGCGGGAACGAGCGCTTCGCCGTCAGCGGTTGCAGGCTCGGTGAACTTGTACATTCTCGGAATGGAGGGACCGGTGATGTCCGCGTCCAAAATGG
>JAZSFI010000564.1:0-2063 GCA_045532135.1 Clostridia bacterium
CCTATTATAGCATAGGAGCTTTTTTTACTCATAGCTTAAGCTCTTTTCACCACAGGCTTAGCCTGTGGTTTTCTAGACAAACAAACGACGAAGCGATTCAATCGCTTCTGCGTTTTGTATTGTGTTTCAGGGGTTCAGGAACTCTTCCCCGATTTCTGCCGCGGCTGCAAGGTAACTATTCTTCCTGCATGCGTCAATCAATGCTTTGAGATCTTCGATATCTTCCTTTGTCAGTCCGAAACTTGCTTTGAATGAACGGAGCATGGCATCGAAAAAGCGTCCGCCGGGATTGGCCCGGTAAGCCTGGTTGTTGTCAAAGTTGGGAGCCATGCGGAGGATTTCTCCTGTGATGGATGAGCGGATGACGCCGAAGTTTCTCATATGGCGGTCGGTATTGGTGAAAAGAGCGTCGGACAGGAGGATGCGGCGGTAGGCTTTTTCGAAGGTTTCTCCGAGAGAGGCTATGTTTTTATAGATGACGAGTTCATCGTCGCTTTTGTTTTCGAACATAAAGCGCAGGGAATCGTAAGGTTCGAAGAATTCGTTTTCTCCTACGAAATTTCTCGAGCGGATGCGCGTTCTGTAGTTTCCGATGTATTGGTATTCAGCGGCGTCCCATCCGCATTCCATGAGCACACGGCTGATTTCGCGTTCGCTGCGCGTGGCATCGGAGGACTGGATCTTGTAGAGCCACCATTCTCCATCTTCAAACCTCCATGTTTTCGGAAAGCTTCCGTCTGTGGAGGCGTTTGGCGTGACAACGCGATTCATACGCAGTGAAGTATCGCTGGAGACCAGGATGAAATCGCTGACGATATCCTGATCCTCAACGCGGCAGAGCTGCGCGCGCGGGATAAATTCCCCTTCCGGGAAGCATGTGAAAGTATCGGAGATACTGAACATATGCGTAAGGATTGCAATGGCGGTTTTGTCACGACTTCCGATAAGCTCGCTTGCAAGCTGTCGATGCTGGAAGGTATTCAAATCAATTGCGCGTTCCTGAAGCCAAAGCGCAAAACCATCTGCGGAGGCGTCTTTGATCTGCATGGGAAGAAGAGCTGCTTCTGTCACATCGAAGCGGCTGATTGTGCCCTGTTCGTATTCAAAAGCCGCAACTTTTCGATCAGCATTATAGAGTTCGTATCGCATGCGCTCACCTCTTCCCGAATAAAATAGCAAAATTTTTGCTATTTACTATATTATATCGCAAATATTTTGCTATTAGCAACCCATAATTGCAGAAATACTGTGATTTTACGAATCAAGTTCCAAAATATCTTAAATCTGTTATTTGTATAATAATTCAAAGAATGATCCGAAGGACTGAGTATCAATGAAATGGCAGGATTACGCGCCCGAATACACAACCCGTGTGCGTGAGGATATCGAATGGAGCATCTCATATACCTTTAACGCCAACGACCGCGACACACCCCGTGTGCTGCTGATCGGAGATTCCATCTGCAACGGCTATCACAAAGATGTGCGCAGTCGTTTGGACGGGCGCGTGAACGTGACATTCTGGGCTTCTTCGAAGTGCGTGACGGATCCGGATTATTTCCGCGAGCTCAATTTCATGCTGGACAGCGGGCCTTTTGCCATCATCTGCTTCAATAACGGTCTCCACAGTCTGAGCGCCGACCGCGCCGAGTGGACAAATGCCTACGCCTCCGCGCTGGATTTCATTCACGCTAAGCATCCTGATGCGCTTATATCTGTCACACTGAATACGCCTGTCTGCATCGCTGACAAATGCGCTCAGGCAGCAGAACTGAACGATATTGCGCGTGCAAAAGCGAATGAACGCGGCCTGCCGGTTATAGACTTGTTTTCCGCCATGGACGTACTCGACAGAACCGAACACTGGAGGGACGATTACCACTTCCATCCCGCCGCAATCGGCATGCAGGCCGACATCATTTCAGCGCATGTGCTGGGAAGACTGGGTTTGAATGATACACAGCCCACCGCAGTACATGTTTCCACTGCTACAGGCCCGGATGGCAAGGTAGACTAATAAACGCGCTTACCCAAAATCAAATAACAAGGGACATCACCGTAAG
>JAZSFI010000060.1:0-8248 GCA_045532135.1 Clostridia bacterium
CTTCGGTTGCCATTTTGGATGCGGTCAAATCCACCGGCATCAAAACGGTCGAGGTACATATTTCCGATCCCGATACGCGCGAGGATTTCAGAAAAATTTCCTATATCCGCTTAGCCTGCATCGCGACGGTCAAAGGAAAGGGATTTGATGGATATCTGGAAGCGATGGATATTCTGATCGATGCAGTAAATAAGCATAAATAAAAACAAAAAACCTGACCCGAGACATTCATTCGGGTCAGGTTTTTTATGCCTTAAAAGATCATTCCCTCAAAGCATTGGGCGGCCAGATAAAGGAAAGCCGCGGTCAGGACGGGGGCAAGCCTGGCTTTTGCTCCGGTGGACAGGCGGTCGGCGGCGGTTGTAAAGAGGAAGGATGAAATCGTAAACACCGCCATGCCGCAAAGGCCGATTTTCAGGCTTTGAGAAAGAGGGGCAAAATTTGAAAGATACGGCAGGAGGAAAAACGACAAAAAGGAGAAAACCGCGATCAAAGGATAGAAGCGCTTTGCGCCTCCGGATACATAGTGGTCGATCAAAAGCGCAAAAACGGAAATCAGCGTAATGTTTGGAATCGTGGCTTTCGGAATCAGAAACTGAGGAAGAAAGGTGTGAACAAGGGTGATTGAAATCAGCGCGACCGATAAAACGATCATGAGGGACAGATGGATGAAGTATGATTTGTTTTTCATTGAATCAGCCTCCCCATGTGGTTGCAGTCGATGTCGTATCCGCGCCGGTCACAACGGCGACGGCGGAGGATATGCACTTCTGGACGGTTTTTGATGTGACGGTTGCGCCGGTGATGGCGTCAACGGTTTCGCCGACCTTGGCGTCGCCCGAGGTATTCAAAAACTGCGACAGAAATTCGTGGTCATAAAGCGCGTTTTGGCCAAGGCCCATCGTCTCGTTCATGTCGCGAACGACAAGTCCCGTGACAAAACCGTCGTTGCTTACGCCGACCATCATCGTGATTTTTCCGTTATAGCCCTGATGCGCGGTCTCGACCACATAGCCGTTTTCCGCCTTGTGGACGGAAAGAATGCTTTCGTCGTTTCCGGCGTAGGGCTCAAAAACAAAGTTTTCGCTTCCCGGAAGCAGAAGGCGCATCATTTTCTCATGTTCCTTTTGAATGTTTTCCTTTCTAAGAGCGGAAGAGAAGAAGGAAAAAGAGAAAACACAAGCGCAGGCGATGATGAGCGCAAGAAGCGGAATCAAAACGTTTTTTGCGTGTTTCATTTTTTCGCTCCTTTCACTTTTCCGAAGCGGACGGGGCCGGTATAGCGGTCAATGACCCAGACAAGCGCGTTGGATAAGAGGATTGCATAGGTTACGCCCTCCGGAAAAATGCCGAAATAGCGGAAAAGCACGATGAGAGCGCCGATCAATGCGCCGTAGATCATCTGGCCTTTCTGTGTGACGGGCGAAGTTGCATAGTCGGTCGCCATGTAGATTGCGCCCAGCATGAGGCCGCCGGAAAGAAGGGTGTAAAGCATCCATTCGACGCTCGTTCCGGCTTTTGAGAAAATCAGGGACAAAGCTGCCGCCGACAGCATGACAAACACGGGAATGCGCCAGGAAATAACCTTCCTCAAAAGAAGATAGACAAAGCCGATGAGAAGCGCAAGCGCAGAGATTTCGCCGATCGAGCCGGGGCAAAAGCCCAGAAACATATCCAGAATCGACTCATCGGGAAGAGAAGGCATCACCATGTGGTGAAGAGGCGTTGCGGAGGATGCCGCGTCCACGCCCATCGAATAGCGCGTGATTCCGACAGGATAGATCAGCATCAGAAACGCCCTGCCCGTGAGAGCGGGATTAAAAATATTCTGCCCCAGACCGCCGAAGAGAAGTTTTCCAAAGAGGATGGCGAATGCGGAACCGGCAGCGGGCATCCAAAGCGGCGCGGAAACGGGGAGCGTAAGCGCCAGGAGAAGGCCGGTTACGATGGCGGACGCGTCAATGACGGTTACGCGCTTTTTTAAAAACACGCAGTAAAGAAACTCAGTAAGAACCGCCGCGCAGACAGAGATCAGGATGATTCCAAGCGCGCGAAGGCCAAATCTTGCGATGCCCACGCCCACGGCGGGCAATAGCGCGATCACAACATCCAGCATCAGCCGGCTGGTTTTAAAATTTCCCCGGATGTGCGGAGAAGAAGCGACTGTCAGTTTCATTTTGCATTCGCCTCCCTGATCATTTTTTTGCCGATGCGGAAGGTTTCGACCAGCGGGAGCTTTCCGGGACAGGTGAATGCGCAGCTTCCGCACTCCATGCAGTCGGTGAGATTATATTTTATAAGCTTACCGACGTCGCCCGCTTTCTGATAGCGGTACAAGTACAGCGGCTGAAGCTTCATGGGACATACGCTTACGCATTTTCCGCACCTTAAACATACCGGGTTTTCCGCCGCGCCGTTTACATCCTTTAAAAGGCACAAAACGCTGTTGGTCGCCTTGACGACGGGCACGGAAAGGTCGCTTTGCGCAAATCCCATCATCGGGCCGCCGGAAATGACGCGTTCGGTCTTGTCGTGAAGGCCGCCGGCGATTTCGATCAGGTCGTGGAAAGGCGTGCCCAAACGAACGATGAAGTTCTGGGGCTTTGAAATCGCTTCGCCGGACACTGTCACAATGCGCTGTGTGATGGGATAGCCGAGCCGGACTGCGCGATGAATTGCCGCGAAGGTTGCAACGTTGAACACGGCGCAGCCCACGGAAGCGGGAAGCGCGCCTGCGGGAACCTGACGTTTTGTCAGCGCCTGAATCAGCTGTTTTTCCGAGCCCTGCGGATAACGCGTGGGCAAAACGGCGACTTCGATACCGGGATAGTTTTTGACAATCGCCTTGATCGCCCTGATGCCTTCCTTTTTGTTGTCCTCGATGGCGATCACGCTGCGCTCGGGCTTTATGATGGCTTTGAGGATTTCCATGCCGGAAAGAATCTGTTCAGGGGTTCTGCGCAGAAGATAATCGTCCGCCGTGATATACGGCTCGCATTCGCAGGCGTTGGCGATCAGCGTGTCCACCTTGCCCATCGCGCCCAACGCCTTGATGTTGCCGGGGAATGCCGCGCCGCCCATGCCGACGATGCCGGCTTCGCGGATTTTGTGCAAAACGGCGTCCGCATCCATCTTTTCCGCTTCTGCACTCATGCCCTCGGGCACGATGGATGCGTCTTTGAAGTCGTTTTCAATCACAACGGACATTACCATCGATCCGTTTGTATGCGGACGCGGTTCGACCGCGATGACTTTTCCCGAAACCGACGCGTGTACGGGCACGCACATGCCTTCGCCGTCGCCGATCTTCTGACCGCGAAGAACGGTTTCGCCGACCGTCACCAGCGGCGAACAGATTGCGCCGATATGCTGCTGCATCGGAATCACGGCGATTTTCGGAGAGATTTTTTGGATATTTGTGATTTCGGTGGACATTTCCTTATTGTATTTGGGATGAATGCCGCCGAAGAAAAGGTGTTTCATGGTCCTGTCACCTCATTTACGTTCGGATGAGTTTTTGAAAGCCGGGACTGTAATGAAGAGTTCCGTCAAAATCGATCCACAGAGCTTGGGCGCCGCATTGGGTCAAAAGCGCTTGCCCCTCATCAAGAGGCATGAGGAAAAGCGCGGTTGAAAGCGCGTCGGCGAGTCCGGAATCCGGACAGACCACCGTCACTGCGCGAAAATATGCGCCCGGATAGAGCGTGTCGGGGTCGATGATGTGGTGGTAATATTTCTGATTCACCACATAGCCCCTTTGGTAATCGCCGCTGGTCACGACGCTGCCTTTGGAAAGATAAATCGTGTGAAGGAATTGGTCGGAATCGGGATCCTGTATGCCGATGACCCATTCTGCGCCGTCCTTGTTCTTGGGTCCGGTGGCAACAACGTTTCCGCCGACGCTGATCAGAAGTCCTTCGGGCAGGGTTTCGGAGACCTTCTGCGCCGCCCAGCCCTTTGCAACCGCGCCCACGTCCAAAGACATGGCTGGATCGGTGAGATATACGGTGGAAGCTTCCTTATCCACTACTACTGAGGCGATATCCGTGTGGTTTTTGGCTTCGGTCAGCTTGCTTTCGTCCGGAAGGCAAGCGTTTGCCGGGTCATTTATGCCGTCATTTCTTGCTTCGTGCCACAAGGAAAGCACGCTGCCCATCGCGGCGTTCACGCGCCCGGAGGTCAGATCGTGGTATTTTTTCAGATCCGAAATAAGCTCGATGATCTTTGGATCCACCTTGACGGGCGCGATTCCCGCATTTTTGTTGACGGTTTTTAAATTGTTTACCGACTCGTATTCGTTGTAGATGTCAAAAAGCACATGATATTCGTGGAGCCCGTCATGTACATCCTGCGCTTTTATTGAAAACGCTTCTTCGCTTTCAGCAAAACCAATGACGGTGGTCACGGTGTCAAAGAGCGACAAAAAGGTCGCGGTATACTGTTTCTGTTCCTTTTTTGCGGCGCAGCCCGTGAGAAGACAGGCGGCAATCACAAAAACAATGAGCGCGCGCTTCATTTCAGTTGGCGGCTTTCGCAATCAGATTCTGGAATCCGCCGATGGCGATGGTTACGGAAGATGAAAGGTCGGCCTCGGTCGGCTTCGTGCCTTCGTCAATCGCGATGGATTTAACCTCGGCAAAGGTCTTTCCGGTTACGTACTTTGCAAAGGACGCGGCCTGCTCGTACCACTCAAATTTGGCCTTGCCGTACAGCTTCATGTTGTAGTTTTCTTTAAGTTCGTTTTTGGTGAGGAAATCGCCCTCGATTGCTTTTTTGATCTGACCCTGCGCATCGAATTCAACCTTGGCCTGAACGGAATCGATCACGCAGCTTGTGATTACGCCGCTGTTTACGGTCAGCGCACATACGTCTGCGTCAAGTTCTGCGTTTCCGGGTTTTTCCAAAGCAGCGTCGGCGCAGGAGGCAAACGCGGGAGAAATGGAAAGTCGAAGCTCGTCGCCGGCCTTTGCGCCAAGGTTCTTCGCATTCGCCGCGGCCTTTTCAATGGCGTTTACATAGCCGCCGATGTAGATGGTGGCAACGGAAGCGAGATCTGCGTCTTTCGCTTTTCCGGATTCGTTGATTGCGCCGTTTTTGATTTCGTCAATGGTCTTTCCCACGGCATACTTTGAAAGCGCGTCCGCCTGCTCGTACCATTCGTACCTGCCGGTGACTTTTTTCATGCCGTAGTTTTCTTTGAGCTCGTATTTGGTGAGAACAGGCGTGTTTGTATCGGTGACAATGCGGCCTTGCGCGTCAAACTCGAGCTTGGTTCCGATGGAATCGATGATGCACTGGGCGATCACGCCGTTTGCGTCAACGGTAACGGCAGCGACGGTTACATCGTATTCGGCGGCGCCGTTTCCTTCCGGGGATGCGGACTTTGATTTGCCTGCGTTTGCAATGATGGCAACGCCGGTTTTGAGGTCGCCTTCTGCGATTGCAGGCGTATTTTCATTCTGCGCGGGCGCATTCGATCCGTCCGCCGTGCAGGCGCCGGGGCAGTTGCAGTTCGTGGTATAGATGACGGGCGTTCCCGTGCAGGCGGTGACGGTGAGGGCGATTAAGACAAGCGCAAGGAAAAGGGAAAACTTTTTCATGTCGGTCGTTCCTCCAATTTGTTATTACTCAGCGGATGCTTCCCCGCCAGTTTTACAATGTTGTCGCGCCGGTTTTTTTGAGCGCTTTGATTACGCCGGACGATAAAAGCCCGGTCAGAAATCCCGTAAAGACGGAAATCGGCAACAGATACATAAGGTAAGAGGCGATGTAAACGGAATTCATGAGGATTACGGAAGATGCAATCTGGCCGATGTTGTGCGCCGCCGCGCCTAAAATGCTTACCCCGTATACGGAAAAAACAGGCATGCGCATCGAAACAATCATGACGCCCATGGCAAAAATGCCGCCCGTTATTGAAAACATAAAGCTCGTCACGCTGCCGGCAAAAACCGACGTCAGAATACATCTTACCACCAGAATCGAAAACGCATACTTTGCGCCGAGCAAATACAAGCTTACAAGACTTACGATGTTTGCAAGGCCGATTTTTACGCCCGGAAGGGGAATAAGCATCTGAAGCGGAAAAAACCTTTCCATATAGGAAAGCGCAAGCGCAACGGCAAGAAGGGACGAGGTGAGCGTAAGAGCCTTCGTTTTTTTCATATCGCTACCTCACCACAAAATCGACTTCGTCAAAGAAAGAAATGCGCACCTCCACGCGGTTCGGAAGGCAAACGATGCTGCGCCCTGCGGAGGAGACCCACCCCGTGTGCACGCAGTCCGCTCCGGGACAGTCGCTTTCGACAATCGCTATTTTACCGTTTTGGATTAAGATCATGTTCGTATATTCGCCCGAGACGGGAAAGATTCCGTCAACGGACAAATCAAGCGTTTTGATTTTTTCGCCGTTTAAATATACTTCGGCGCACCGGGGCGAGGGCGTATTTCGCGGAATAAAAAAGAATGCGGACAGGCACATCAGGATAAGGACGATGAGAACTGCAAGCGCATCGCCCTTTTGAATGGAAAGCCGCATCGTGTTTTTCATGAACCGCTCCTGTTTTTGCACAATACCCCATGCTTATTTTAACGTATTATTGAATGGTTTTCAATACACAAATTTTGATAAATGCCTTTTTAAAAGCGCGCCCGACAAGGATTCGTCTCTTTGCCGGGCGCGCATGTTTTATTTTAAGAATGCGAACTCTTTGAACTCAAAAAGGGGTTTGTGCGTGAAATAGCCTTTCATCCAGTCGTAGGCCGTATCTCTCAGCGTGCATACAAAATAGAGGGCGTGGCGGCCGGTTACGGATTTCACTTTGGCTTTATAGCATCCGTCATGGGTGCCGATGTCGATAATGCCGATTTCTTCGCCGTTTTCGGGGTCGTCCAGCATGACTTTCACGCGCGTATTTGTGCCCATGCCGCAGACGTTCATTGAAAGCGTCATGGGATCGGATGTAAAGTCGTTTCCGAAGTCGAAATATTTATATCCGATGACCGTGCCTTCGGTGATCTGCGTAATAACGCGCGTGAAAATGTCCTTTTCAGCGATGAAACAGCCGCCCTTTAATACGCAGGCGATTTCTGCCGGCGTAATTTTGTAGGGATTGAGCGCGTCTTCAAAGCCGAGCGAAGTCATTTCCACCGGCGGAATCGTGCCGTCTTCAAGGATTTGTATTTTTTCCACGCAGGCGCGGCGGGACATAATGGTGTTGTTCGTCATTCTGTGATAGAATACGTACCATTGGCCGTTGATGTTTGCAATCGAGCCGTGGTTGTTTCCGGCGGGATAATCCACGCCGTTGTCGATAATATAGCCGCGATAGGTAAACGGCCCCTTAGGGGAGGGCGCGGTTGCGTATGCGAGGCGGCTTCCCTTGCGAGGAGAATAGATGAGGTAATAGGTGTTTCCGATTTTTCGGGGCGAGGATGCTTCGTAAAAGCGCATTTCTTCCGGCGTTTCTTCGCCATCGTCGATCACGGGATGCATATAGCTTTGGGAAACGACGGTTTTCATATCGTTCGGATCAAGCTCGTTCATGTGGGAATTTGTAAATCCGTAATACACGTACACGCGCCCGTCGTCATCCACAAGCACGCCCGCGTCGTTAAAAATACCGTCGTCGCCCACCTTCTCGTTTTCGCCGTAGACATACTTGCTTAACAGCTGAAACGGACCTTCGGGCTTGTCGGATACGCCGATTGCGCCCTTTGCGCCGACGATATAGGCATACAAGTAGTATTTTCCGTCCTTTTCAACCACATCCGGCGCATACAGTTCGTTTGTCGTCCAATCCACGTCGCTTTTGCGCGCGCCGTCGCGCGTTCTGAAGCTGTCGCCGTGGCACTGCCACTGATTTAAATTGTCAATCGGCGCAGACCAGACCTTCAGTTTGAAATCGCAAAACGCCTGACCCGCCGCGCGGTCGTGCGAGCCGTACAGATACACGCGGTTTCCGAACACACGCGGTTCGCCGTCGGGTATGTATTCCCACAGGGGCAGAATGGGATTCGGCATAAAACACCCTCCTGAACACAATTGTTTTTCAAATCATAGCACAGAAAAAAACAAAATACAATCAGAAATGCCGAAAATAAGCAAAGCTTCCTCGTCAGAGGAAGGCTTGGGGGATGCGGGAAAGCGGTGGAATGCACTTAAATTTCGAACTTAAAAGGCTTCCTCAAAAAAATGAAGAAGCCTTTTGTTTTGCGCTGCATTTAAAACAATCTGCATCGCGAACTG
>JAZSFI010000344.1:0-2813 GCA_045532135.1 Clostridia bacterium
AAACACAGGCCAAATGACCGAGATGCTGGCCAGCACATTGTAATAGGCAACTTCGTCAAAAGAGATGAAGTGGCTGACCAATACCAGCGGCAGCTGAATCAGGAAATACGGCACCAACGCATAGCATAGCGCCATATAAATGTCCTTGAAATAGCCTTTTCCGTCAAAGAGCGTGGAAAGCGCCCAGTTCGAAATACAGATAATCAAAAACGGGAGCAGAAGGGACGCGCACTGTTCGTAGATATTGATGTACTGAAGCGGCGCGGTGATGAACTGGAAATTCGTGTACATGAGTCTTAAAACGTAGGAAAGGAGGAAAAGCGCGAGGAACGTGTGCGCCGCGCCGAGAGATCCTCTCTTCTCATGTACCAGATCCCAGAATCCATCGAAGGGGTGGAAAATGACGTGCTTTACATACTTTACGGAAGCGATGTAGCGCTGAAAGCGCGTTTCACCCTTAGCGGGCTTTCCGCTTGCTCTCATGAACCTGCACCTCCCACTTCATTTTCCTTACCATCTTACGAATCAGAATGACTGCAATCAGGACAACCGCAATCGCAACGATCCATCCGATGTTCTGTTCGATTCGTTCCTTGCGGAAGTAACGATACGCTCTTCCGTAATTCTCCTGATCGTATGCCATCTTGAAGTACTTCATGGCCTCTTCGAAGTTTTCCTGACGCATCAGCGCGCGGCCGATTCCGATGAAAGCGAGATTGTAGTTGGCATTCAGCTTTAATACCTCTCTCCAAGTATCGGCGGAAGCGTCGTAATCACCCTTCAGATACTGGTCGGTGGCTTCAAAGATCAGATTGCCGTAATCCGTGGGCTTGAAAACCGTAATGGTGCAGCCGAGTTCATCCAGACAATACAGGTCGTTACCCATGTGTTCAATGGAAATTGCGCCGTTGAACGTGCCTTCGGTATTGCCCTTGTTACCGAACGCCCAGAGGAGTATGCCCTGGCTGTCATAGCCGAACAGACGGCCGCGGGTGCGGTCAAAAGCAACGTAGATGTCGTTTTCAAGCACGGTTATATCGCGGAACTTGCTCGGGCCGTATTCAACGGACTGCTCCTCCCAATAGATGTCGCCAATGGGCGGCAGCCAGCCGTTCTTAACCAGAATATCGTTTCCGATGCTGTTTAAGCGGCGGATGGGCTTTGCATTGTCCCACAGAAGGTCGTATTCCGAAAATACCGCGTTGGTCGCGTAGATGAAGCCTTCATCATCAATGGCAATGTTCGAGTATTCGGTCGGAACGAACGCAGCCTGCTGTTCCCTTTGCGCCTTGGAGGTAAAGAACGTCTTCCAGATGTATTCAAACATCGTGTATGTTACGGGGTTTGCGCCAATGAAGCCGGCAAACACGCCGTCCGCCTCATACTTGATCAGACCCTTGTTGACGTTGGTGGCAAGCGTGTATACGCGTCCGGAAACGTCTACAACCAGACGGCTGGGCAGAAAATCGCTGTTCTGATCAAAGGTGGAATCGGTGGGCTTCACAAAACTCATGATGAAGTTGCGTTCCTTATCCGCCTTGATGACGCGCTGGTTGCCGGTATCTGCAATGTAGATATTTCCTTCTTCGTCCACAAACATATCGCTGGGAGAGGAAAGGGTTTCGGGCTGCGCGCCTGCGATCTTGTCGATGATATCAACAAGAACAAAGGTGTTGTCCTGTCTTTCAATCTCAAGCACGCGGTTGTTGCCGGTGTCGGCAACGTAAATGAAGTTGTCACGGATATACAAACTCTGAGGCTTGTTCATGCCCGTTTCAAGTCCGAGCGTATCAGAATAAATGACCTGCTCCACGCGGTAAGCGTCGGGCATTTCAATTTCATCCTGCCAGTAATCGTAATTATAGGTATAGTTGGTAAATTTGCCGTCCTCGGCTGCATATGCCGCAAAAGTCGGAAGCAGCATGCAAACCGCAAGGCAAACAGCCATTACCTTCGACAATTTTCTCACCGTCAAATCCCCCCTGTCATGATTAAGGAAATCCATAAAGTCGTTAGTCCTTGAGACCAGAGCTGGCCATCGTTTCGAGGATTCGACTCTGGGAGAGGATAAAGATCGTAATCGGTACCAGCATTACAATTACCGTAACCGCTGCGGCCTGACCCGTACGGGCAATACCGCCGGCCTGGATCTGCTGAAGCGCATACACCAGCGTCTTCTTGGCTTCGGAGTAAATAACCGTGGAAGCGTTGGTGTTCCAAAGGCTCTGCACGGAGAAGATGATGATGGTCAGCCATGCGGGTTTTACGTTCGGCATGACGATCGACCAGAAAATGCGCATTTCGCCTGCGCCGTCCAGGTGCGCCGCCTCAATCAGGGAAGTGGGCAGGCCTTCCATGAACTGCTTCATCAGGAAAAGGCCGATCGGCGCGGCAAACGCGGGAAGAATAATCGCCCAATAGGTGTCGATCATGCGGAGCTTGGACATGATGACGTAGTTCGGAATGCCGGTTACATAGCCCGAGAACATGAGCGCGGTAACGACAATGGAGAAGAACGTCTTTCCGCCGGGAAAATCATACTTTGCAAGCACAAACGCCGCCATGGAAGCGATGAACACATGACCAGCCGTGCCGATAAAGGTCAGAAATACCGTGTTGACCAGATACCTTGAGAAGGGCACGAAGCTCTGGCTCAAAGTAACAAACAGGTCAGAGAAGTTGTCCATGGTGGGCTGGCGCGGGAAAACCGTCGGCGGGAAGCGGAACAGCTCATCCAGCGGCTTCAGCGAAGAGGCAATCGAGAATACCAGCGGAAAGACCATTGCCACGGCGATGATGCCAAGTCGGGGGCC
>JAZSFI010000557.1:0-8425 GCA_045532135.1 Clostridia bacterium
CCGGAAAGACAAAAATCAGCGGGGCGCATGCGGCTGTATGGAAAGCATCGACATCGGAATGTATGACACCTGTAAAAACGGATGCAGATACTGTTATGCAATTCATTCTCAAAGGACGCTTCAAAAAAACCTTTTGGAATACGACGCTTTATCGCCGCTTCTTTGCGGAAAGATTCAGCAAGGAGACGAAATAAAGGAAAGAAAAATAACCTCTCTTAAAGTTAACCAAATGCAGTTGGGTTTTGATCTTTGACAAAATTTATATCCTTCATCATATAAGAAATGCGCTGACTTTTGACCGGTCAGCGCATTTTCGTTGTATTCAATTTATCAGAACGGTTTTAAATTCACATCTTCCGTCAGACTTACCATGAATTCCGCCAGAAGGTCAATCGCATCCTGCATGTCTTTCAGAGAACCCACCTCGTTGGGATTATGCATATATCTCAAAGGAATCGAAACCAGCGCAAAGGGAACGCCAAATCCGGTTGTATGAATGATGTCGCCGTCCGTGTGCGTGCGCCCGTTGGCAGCTTCGGTTTGAATCGGCATATCAAGTTTCAGGGCGCATTGACGGAGCATTTGATTGAGCTTTTTGTGAATGGTGGGATTGTTGCAGATCACAGGGCCTTTTCCAACAGCAACATCGCCCGAAACGGCACAGCTTACGCCCGAGTTATCCGATGTATAGGTAACGTCAACGACAACGGCAATATTCGGCTTGATTCTGGAGGCAGTAAAATATGCGCCGTTGCAGGAGGTTTCTTCGCCGGTTGTGGAAACGGAATAGCAGCCGACCTTCGCGCCCTTTTCCTTTGCCTTATAAAGCGCTTCCATAACGATATACGCGCCGATTCTGTCATCCAGCGCGCGTCCCGAAATAAAATCATTGAGAAGTTCCCTAACGTCCGTATCAAATGTCACCGTATCGCCAAGATCTACATATTGAAGCGCGTCTTCCTTGTCCTTCGCGCCGATATCGATTCTGAGATCGGAAACTTTGATATCAGCATTCTTCGCAAGCGACCTTGAATTGGCCACCGCGCCAAATAGAACGCCGTTTTTTGTGTGAATGCGAACCTTATGACCCGGATAGGTTGTGGGATAAACGCCGCCGATGGCGTTTACCATCAGGCTTCCGTCGCTTCCGACTGCCGTAACCATAAGACCGATTTCATCCGCATGACCGGCCAGCATAACCTTAAACGGAGACGATGGGTTGATTGCAGCGGTTACGTTTCCAAGTTCGTCCGCCGTAACAACATCCGCCTTATCCTGCATATAATCATAAATTTTCTTTTCGACTTTTTCTTCGTTACCCGAAACGGAAGCTGTCGACAAAAGATCATATAAAAATTCCTTATTCATTTTTATCCTCCTTTTTGCACAAACTCTGATCAGTAAAAAAGATATCATGAATCATAAAAATTTTCAATGGTCCAAAGGAATGAAACCTAAAAAAAAGATCCAGAAAAAACCACAAAAAATCAAAAAACATGCGGTTGAAAGCGTAAAGTCAACGGAATAAAATTTCTTTCGTCAAAAATTGAATATGCCTAAAAGGCGCAAAACACCTTTTCACGCATATCCAGAGGATAGGTGAGAAAATGGAAGGCAGACAATCATATCTTGTTCCCGATTATTTCTTCAGTTTTCACTGTAAGATGGGCGCTTGCCGAACCGCCTGCTGTGAAGGCTGGCCGATTTCTGTTTCGCTCAAGGACTATTTTTCGCTTCTGAGCGCGGACGTATCAAAAGAGCTGAGAATCAAGCTCGACTGCGCGCTGCATATTTCTCCAAACCCTTCTCCGGAGGCGTATGCGCAGATTCTTCCGAGGTATGACGGAAGATGTCCCATGCGCATGGACGACGGAAGATGCGCGCTTCATTATGAGCTTGGCGAAGATGCGCTTTCAGACGTTTGCAGGCTCTATCCAAGAGGCGTCAGAAAAAACGAATGCTCTTTGGCCAACAGCTGCGAAGCGGTTGTTGAAATGTTCATGGACAGGGAAGAGAAGATCTCTTTTGAAAACGCGCAAATGGATTTTAAAATGCCTGCAATCCCCGAAAGAAAACACTTTTTTGAAACCCAGGGACTTGATAAAGAAATTCGCATGCACCTGATCTTCATTATGCAGCAAAGATGCATGACGCTTCCCGGGCGCATTGCACATCTGGGTATGACGCTTAAAGCTTTGTCCGAAGCGCTTTCAAGCCATGACGCGGAAAGGGTCATTAAAATCATCCGAAAAGAAGAAGCAATTCCGCTTCCCACTTATGCGCCGCCCAAGCACGACGACCTTTTAAGAGGTCTTCAAATCGCAAACGAAATGCTTTTTCTCCTTGACAAGCGAAGCGACAGCATACGTGCATACGGCGAACACGCGCTTGCGGTATTCGGAAAAGGCGAGCATGAATTCAATGTCTATACGCGAAAAAAAGCGCTGTTTGAAAGCGCTTTTCCGAACTGGGAAACTTGGTTTGAACACCTGATCGTAAACCATATGTTTTTCTCCGAATTTCCGCTTCAGGACAGACCGGTTGAATTCGGATATGAATACCTGGCGCTTCTTTCGGTTTATGTGCTTCTCCGATTTCTCATGATCGGAAACGCCGATGAGGAAAACACCAAGGAAACATACGCAGACATTGCCGCCGCCGTATTCCGCCTTGTCGAGCACACCGAGTTTGACCGCTATGCAGGGCCGATGCTCAAAAAAATCTGCAATGACGATTATGAAAATGCAAGCCGTCTGATTTCACTTTAAGACATTTCCCGGGAAATGTTAAAGCCGCTCAGCGTTATCGCTGAACGGCTTTGTCTTAACTTTGGCGTTTTAAAAATACGAAGCGGGATCTTTTTCCCATCGCCTGCATTCGAAGCTTCTGAAGGTGCATTTCCTCTTTCTGGCGCTCGATCATCTTTATGTCCTCGTCCCTTGTAAAACTCTTCCAGTACTTTACAAGAACGAATCCCAAAACGAACATAACCCCTGCGCGCATGAGCGTTGTATACTGAACCGCGTAAAAATCAAGCCCCATAAAAGTAGCCGGCGTATCACCGCCCAGCGAGCTGACAAATGTTCCCGTCATCATGCCAAGGAACGCAAAGAGATTGCATCCGATGGTATTGAACGCGATGTGCGCAGTCGAGTTTTCCTCCGGCAAATTGAGATACAAAATATTCGAATAGGAGAAGTTCATACCGACGGACATGGCGTTTTGTACAATCGATGCAAGCACCCAAAGCCACGCGTGTCCCGGCTGAAGAATAAACATGATAAATTCGGTGGGAATAAAAATGAGCACCGAAAGTCCGAAAGTTTTGATCCACGAATACCTGTACAAAACGCGCTTCCAGATATTCTGGGAAAGAAGCAGTATAACGGTATAGGCAATCGACATGGCGTTTAAAAGCGTGTAGGAAAAGTCCAGATGATTGAGCAAATGATACGACCAGATACCGTTGTTCAAATTGCTGTTATAGTTCCAGACAAACATAAGAAGCATGCAGTACAGAAATTTCCTATATTTGAAGGGAAGCGTGAACACCTGCGCAAGGTTTACCTTCTGCGCTTTGGGATAGGGATATTCCTTTGCGCATGCAAGCATCGCCACATCAATCAGAACAAGAACGAAGGCAAAATAGCGCATGATGAGAATGATCGTATTCTGCATGGGGGAGCCTGCGACAGAGTCCGTAATCAAGCTTGAAAAAAGCAAAACGGCGCTTGATACAACGGAGGAGAAAAGCTGATTATAGACGATGTATTTTGTGCGCTTTTCCGTATCCTCCGGATAGAACCTGTAAAACCATGCGGTTACGCCGGGGCTGAAGACAGCGGCGATGGAATAGGCAAGGAAGAGAATGACAATAAACCAGATGAGTCTTGCATCCGGGTCGTGTACAAACTGCGGCATCAATGTGGTCGCAATGATGTACATGGCGTAGAAATACACGCGCGCGGCCAGACAAATCCATTTGCGCTTTTGAAAGCGCTCAAGTACAGAGGAGGAGAAGATCGAAAAGCAGCTTGCGATGTAGGGAATGAACGTTACGATTCCAACGCCCGTAATGGAAATTCCGTACATCGAAAGAAACCCGGTGTAGAAAATGCCGGTAATGAACACATTGTAAAACGCCGCCATCACGGACGTGCCGAGGCTGATGAGCCGTCCCTTGCTGTCGTCGTTTTTCGGGCTGTAAATATCTTTAAGAGAAATCTTCAGGTCATTGAAACGGAACAATCTGCCGAGCTTCATAAAAGCTCATCTCCTTCAATGAAAATTCATCTGGCAAAATCATGATAACGTATGAAAAACGCCTTGTCAATATGGCTTTTCAGAAAAATCCGCTCATGAAAAAAACCGTGCTTCGCATCCGAAATTCAAATTTACCTTTATCATATTCTTTTATACAACAAGGATACAATTTATAGTATAAAATGGTTTTTTGTGACAAATTAGCATTGACTTTCAGAAATTATATAGTATAATTATAAAGTATTTATTTTTCTATACCATCATATGAATCCATTCCGCATTTTCCTTTTCCCATCGTCTTTGTCCTTCAACATCAATAAGCATGGGGGCGTTTTCTGTATGCAGAACACGGGCAAAACCATCCGAAAAAGCAGAACAGCATTCTTTAAAAACGAACTGAAGCACTGGCAGTTGTACATGATGATTTTGCCTGCAGTGCTTTTTATGCTTTTGTTTGTTTATAAGCCGATGGGCGGAATCATTGTCGCCTTTCAGGATTTTTCCTTGAGTAAAGGCATCGAAGGCAGCGAATGGACAGGGTTTTATAACTTTACCCGCCTTTTCCGCTCCTACTGGTTCCCGATCATCCTGAAAAATACCCTGATGCTCAGCATTCTTTCCCTCCTTCTGAGTTTCCCGGCTCCCATTATCCTTGCGCTTTCCGCAAATGAAATCGCTTCTGAAAAAAGGAAACGCCTGTTTCAGACGGTTTCCTACGCGCCGCACTTTATATCAACCGTTGTTATCTGCGGTATGATCACCGTTTTCTTATCTCCGGACAACGGAATCGTCAATATCTTTTTGTGCTTTTTCGGCATTGAGTCCATTCCGTTTTTGCAGAACCCTTCTATGTTCAAATGGATTTACGTGCTGACGGGTATCTGGCAAACGGTCGGCTGGTCGGCAATCATTTATATTGCCGCGCTTTCCGGCGTCGACAAAAGCCTCATTGAAGCTTCCGAAATCGATGGCGCAACGCGTCTTCAGCGTATTCGCTACATCAATTTCCCCGTGCTCGTTCCCACAATCAGCATTCTGTTCATCCTGCGCTGCGGTCAGGTTTTGAGCGTCGGATACGAAAAGGTATATCTGCTTCAAAACACGGCAAACCTGAGCGCTTCCGAAGTTATTTCGACTTATGTTTACAAAGTAGGTCTTGAGGATGCGGATTTCGGCTTTTCTACCGCTGTCAGCATGTTCAATAACGTCGTTAACTGCATCGTTCTTGTAACGGTAAACCGTATTTCAAGAGCGGTCTCTGAATCGAGTCTGTTCTAAACACGCGGTACTTTGTCAGTAACAAGACGGAAAGGCTGAATGAAAATGATTAAAACCAAGAATACGCTTTCAGACAAAATATTCCTCGCTGTCAACAACACTTTTCTTATCTTCATGTTCCTGATCACGCTTTACCCGTTGATTTTCGTATTAAGCGCTTCCTTCAGCGATCCGCAGAAGGTTTCAACAGGTCAGATGCTTTTGTTTCCCGTCGGTATTACATTCGAAGGCTATAAAAACCTTTTCTCTTACAACGATCTTTGGGTGGGATATGCAAACTCCCTTTTCTATACGATCGTCGGCACGATTTTTAATCTCGCCGCAACGCTTCCCTGTGCATACGCGCTTTCCAGAAGAGACTTCAAACCGAGATCCGTCTTAATGATCTTTTTCCTGATCACCATGTACTTTTCCGGCGGTCTGATTCCTTCTTATCTGAACGTCAAATCCTTCGGTCTTTTGAATACCCGCTTTTACATCCTGATTACGGGTCTTGTATCCGTTTCCAACATGATCGTCTGCCGAACCTTCTATCAGAATTCGATTCCGTGGGAGCTTCAGGAAGCCGCAATGCTGGACGGCGCATCGGATTTCGGCATGTTTGTCAGGATCATTCTTCCGCTATCCAAGGCAATCATTGCCGTTATGTGCCTGTATTACGGCATCGCGCATTGGAACAGCTACTTTACCCCGATGATTTATCTGAAAAACCGCGAATATTACCCGCTGCAGCTGATCTTAAAGGAAATCCTGACCGATGCAAACCTTTCTGCACAGAGCCTTTCAAACGAAATCGACGCAGAAGCTATTGCGCATATGCTCAAGGTTCAGGACACTGCAAACCTTTTGAAATACGGCGTAATCGTAATGGCGACCGCGCCTATGATGATTCTTTATCCCTTCCTGCAGAAATATTTTGAGAAGGGCGTAATGATTGGATCCGTTAAAGGCTGAGTTGAATTCAATCTCTTGATGAAAGGTGGTATACGTACTGCATAAAGAGAATTCGCTCCGCTTCATTGATCGATATTATTTTAGGAGGCAATGGAAATGAAGAAAGTTTTAACCGGCATTTTGGCTCTGGTTCTTGCCCTCTCCATGGTTATGGGCATCGCTGTAGCTGAAGAAGAAAAGGAACTCATTACCGTAACCCTCGCAGTCAATACCCAGACCCCCGATCCCGAGAGCACCCACATCGTCAAGTACCTCGAAGACAACTTCAAGATCAAACTGAAGGTTCAGCCTTACAAATCCGATGACTGGAATGATCAGTTCACGCTCATGCTGGCTGAAAAGAACCTTCCCGACATCGTTTGCAATCTCGGCATGAATTTCGCCGAATTCAACAAGTATGCCAACCAGGGCTACTTCCTCAACATCAGCGATTACATTGATCAGATGCCGAACTTCAAGGCTATGCTCGAAGCGTATCCTTCCTACGGCCTTATCATGACCAATGTTGACGGCAACATCTACGGCCTTTCCCAGCTCACCACCATCAACCAGAACGCTCCCGCCCGTATCTTCATCGACGAGCGCTGGCTTGAAAATGTTGACATGGAAGTTCCCACCGACGTTGACGAACTTTATGACGTTCTTGTTGCTTTCAAAGAGCAGGATGCAAACGGAAACGGCGATCCCACAGACGAAATCCCGATGTATCTGAACGCCGATTACAACAACAGAAACAACACCTTCCGTTACCTGGCCAATGCGTTCGGTCTCCCGATCGACACGCCCACCAGCAAGCTCTGCATGGATGAACACGGCAAGATCTATGCGCCCTGGAACACCGAAAACTGGAAGGCTCTGCTTGAGTACCTCCACATGCTCTATGAAGAAGAGCTGATCGACACCAACTATGTTGTGCGCACTTCCGCTGAGTTCAAAGAGTACGTAAAGAACGCCACCGTAGGTCTTTTCGGCGCGAACGCTCCCTTCGCACAGGGCGGCTTCTCCATGGACTACGACGCAAACTTCCAGTACGGCGATCCTCTGAAGTCTGAATTCATGGACAAGGCGACTCTGGTTCTTACCAGCGGCGCTTCCACCAACGTAACCGTAGCCATCAACGCCAAGACCGAGCACGCCGACAGAATCATCGAGTTCATCGACTGGGTTTACACCACTGAAGGCGCATTCAACGTAGGCATGGGCATCAAGGATCTCGACTGGTACTGGAATTACACCAAGTGGAGCGATGAGCACGCGATCCTCGAAATGTACTGCCCCGAAGGCTATGCCAACTCCAATGAATACAAGATCAACGCCTGCATCATCAACGGCGCATTCTCCCTCTATTCTCCCGCAGATGGCCGCAACTACAAGATCATCGACGTAGTTGACGACGACACCCTGTACAATGACGAATCCCTCGTTGAAGCGTACGGCTGGGCCGTACTCGTAGAGCAGGGCATCCGCGAAGCGGAAGGTACCGTTGAAGCGATGACCACCCTCACTTACAACGAGGACGAAACCAAGCTTCGCGCTACCCTCGTAACCGATATCAAGAGCTATGTCGAGCAGATGACCACCCAGTTCATCAACGGTGAGAAAAACTTCGAAGCCGACTGGGATGAGTATGTCAAGACGCTCGAAACCATGGGTCTGGATCAGTGGGTAGAGCTTGACCAGACTGCTTATGACCGTATGGTAAAATAAGTAGTTTTCGACAGCAAATTAATCCTTATTTCTTCGTCCGGAGCGCGCAGTAAAATGCGTTCTCCGGACGGAGTTTTTGATTCAGAAACGTAAAATTCATCAAGGAGCGTTCTCTATATGCTGCCCTTTAACCATGATCTGCACGTCCACACAAGCCTTTCTCTCTGCGCAAAAGGCGGCGTAACCGCCGGCGATTACATCCCTTTTTGCGAAAAAGAATCCA
>JAZSFI010000405.1:0-6393 GCA_045532135.1 Clostridia bacterium
ATATTGGTGCTGATCGGAGCGAAAATTCTGATTCAGCATGGATAAAGAGGGCAGCTTATTGCGCTCTCAGGTGTTGGAAACGACATTGTGAACATTGCGTGGAAAAATTCGACAATACGGCTTTTTAAAGCATCGGACGACAAAAAACGGATTGCTGCATATGCGGCAATCCGTTTTGTTTTTTCACATTTTACTGAAGGCCTGCGCCTTCGCCTGCAACGAACTGCACTTCGCCCGGCATGACCATGCCTTTGGCGCGCGCGAACTGTTCGATGCCCTGGGGGCTCTCCGCGTACTGGATTTCGAGTTTCAGTTCTCTGAGCTGTTCGCGGTACATTTCTTTTTCCGCCTGGAGCACGTCAAGCTGCGCCTGCTTGACCTTGGATTCCGCGTCCAGCACGAAATACAGGGCGCTGAAAATAATTACAAACAGCACCATCAGGGAAACAAGCAGCTGGGGTCTTACGATATATTTCTGTGCTGCCATGGAAAATTCACGCTCCTTCGGATATGTGACTATATAAGTTCGACCGAAGTCGGTTTTTCTCCTGCTTCATCTGCAAAGAAACTGAAATATTTTTTTAAGATTGTAAGAATTACACAAGCATTTGAGCTTCTTTCTGATAAAGTTGACAACGTGAATGATCACGGGATGCACCGCCGCGCGGTAAATTGCCGCGCCGAGCCCCGCTGCGCCCACGGAATAGAGGCGAAAATCAAGCCGGGTTGAGAAAAGCATGGCAAAAAACAGAAGAATCGTGATTCCCAATGTGCAGGTGAGGTCGGTGAAAATGCGCACGAGGCGGCTTTTTCCGATCAGGCATTCAACGGACAGGCATAAATCGCTCCAAAGTCCCATGACAAGCCCCGTGACCGCCATTAAAACAAACACATACTGCTGCCCTGTGGAATAAAAAAGCATCCTTATTCACCTGAGCAGGCGGGCGAAAACGCCTTTCGCTTTGGGCGCGCGCTCGTCATAGAAAAATCCGTTGATTTTTCCGTGAACGACAAGATCGCCTTCTGAGATGTTTAGGTTTTCCACCTGCATTCCTTCGCCTGTCAGCGTGATTGAGCCCTGGCTGGTTACGGCGAGGATTTTTTCGCCGCTGAAAAGCTCCACATCCTCAACGCCGGAAATCACCGCGTGCGAGCGGGAATCGATTTTCACAAAATGCGCCTTTTGATTGGCGGGCATGGTTTCTTTCATCCGCATCCCTCCTGCATGAAGGAGAATATGCGTTTTTTTCATCTTCCATGCCCGCCGGATTTTGTTTTACAGGTATTTTTTAAGTTTTTCGATGTTTTCGTTTTCTTCCTTCAGATATTCGTCTGCAAGACGCACGGCTTCTCCGTCCGCTTCCGGGTTTTCGCTTTTGGCGCGCGTAATTTCAATCACGCCCATTGTGCTTCCCTGAATCAGCATGTCGGCCAGATGAGACGGCGTGTTGTCCATCATCGTGTCCATCTGAATGCCCATCCACGTACCGGCTCTGGCCAGCGGACCCTGCTTTTTTACGCGCTGACCCGCCTGAGTCAACATTTTTTCGCCTTCCCGGTCGAATTTTTCATACATGGCTTTTTGGGAAAGCATCGTTTCGCGCATGCCGTCATCGTCGGTTTTGCTCAAAAGCATACCGATGGCTTCTGCGCCCATGCGCGCGGTTTCGCACATGACTTTGGTAAGATTTGCGTTCTGATTCATTGAAAATACACCTCCCTGCGCTTATTGTTAGCCAAAGGGAGAAATGCATCCGCGCTATTTTCTGTAAAATCAGGTTTTGGCAAGCTTGACGAGGATGGAATCGGGCAAAAGGCGCGCAAGCACGCGATAGAACTTATAAAACGCGCGGGGCGTATAGACGGCTTTGCGCAGTTTTGCTGCCTTCAGCGCGCCTTTGGCAACCTTTTCCACATCGCAGTATGGAAGGCGTTCAAATGTCCTGCTGTTTCCCTGAACGTGCCCGACCGTCAGAAATTCCGTGTTCATGGGCGCGGGGCAAACGGCGGTTGCGGAGCGGTGGGTGGCGCGGAGCTCTTCATTCAGCGCGCGGGAGAAGAAGGTGGCGTAGGCCTTAGACGCGCTGTAGACCGCCATATATGCGTTTGGAACAAACGATGCGATGGAGGAGGTGGTCAGAATGCGCGCGCCCTTGGGCATAAAGTCAAGCGCCGTTCTTGTCATTGCCGTCATTGCGACAATATTCAGTTCCATGCATCTTTTCTGCTCCTCGGGGTCGGAAGAGGAAAACGCGCCGTGGAAGCCGCAGCCTGCATTATTGATCAGAAGGTAGATTTCGGCGTTTTCCGCTTTCACGCGCGCAAAAATCGCCTGCCGGTCGCTTTCCTTTGTGATATCTGCCGCGATCGGCACGATTTTTATGTCGTCCACTTCGTTTTTGAGATCATTAAGCCTGTCCAGTCTTCTTGCAACCGCCCAGACTTCGTCGATTTCATGAAACTCTGAATGGATCTTTTTTGCAAGCATTCGTCCGAGGCCGGAGGATGCGCCGGTCAGCAGGGCGATTTTCATAAAAACGCTTCCTTTCAAGTCGATTTTTATCAAATTATAGCCCCTGAATGCACAAAATGTCAATTGCGCGGAACGCATTTTTATTGTATGATAGAAATATAACGGAAAAAGGAGGCGGATGCATGCGCATATTGTTTGCAGAGGACGACAGGGATATCCGTCTGTCCGTTTCGAAAATGCTCCGCGCACACACCTACGCGGTGGACGAGGTCGACAACGGACGGGATGCGCTTGACTATCTTTTAAGCGCGCCGTATGATCTTGCGATTCTGGACATTATGATGCCTGAAACGGACGGCCTGACCGTGGCAAAAAAGGCGCGGGAAGCGGGAAACGCAACCCCCATCATTTTTCTGACCGCAAAGGACGCGCTGGAGGATCGCCTGAACGGTCTTTATGCAGGTGCGGACGATTACATCACAAAGCCGTTTGCATTTGAGGAATTGCTTGCGAGGGTTCACGTGGTGATCCGAAGAGCGGGCGCGGGCATAAAGACGGACGAGATTTCCGTTTCGGATCTTGTTGTCGATACGCGCATGAAAAAGGCCGTGCGCGCGGGTAAGGAGATTGCGTTGACCGGCCGCGAATACGCCATTTTGGAATACCTGATCAAAAATGCCGGCGCGGTTTTGTCCCGCGAGCAGATTCAAAGCGGCGTTTGGGGCTACGATTATGAGGGCGTGAGCAACATGATCGACGTTTACATCAAAAATCTCAGGAAAAAGCTGGACGACGGATTTGACAAAAAGCTGATCCACACCGTGCGCTATCTGGGCTATGTTCTCAGGGAGGAAGCATGAAAAAATTATCCGTTACGATGAAGCTTACCTTGTGGTATGCGTGTTTTATGCTTTTGTCAATTGTACTTGCGTGGTATGTGTTTGAAAGGAGCGCAAACGTCGCCGCTCGGCAGTATTACAAAGACGAGCTTACGCAGGCGGCGAGCCTTGCTTCGGAGCATGTTTCCTGCGAAAACGGATACCTTGAATTTGAGGAGATGCCGGATGCGCTTGAGCATGTGCATATTTCGTATTTTGCCGAGGACGGCGGGCTGATTTACGGCCACATCTGCGCTGACGAACCTCTTTCACCCGGAAAATACACAATGGCTTACGATGAATACGAGCGGCACAGGTATATTCTGGATGAAGTAATCGAGAACAGCGGCTATGGAAAAATCCTTGTGCGCGCCAGCATCAGCATGGAGGATGCGGAAAGCATCACGGATCTTCTTTCCGGCGCGATTCTTTTTATCATTCCGGCGCTTTTCCTGATTTCGCTGGCGGGCGGTTTTGCGCTTTCAAGGCGCGCCATGCAACCGGTCAAGCGGATCACGGAAACCGCGCAGAACATTGCCGGCGGCGCGGATCTTAAAAAACGCATTCCTGTTTCCAATCCGTCGGACGAAATGGGCGAGCTTTCAAGCGTCGTCAACGACATGCTTTCAAGGCTTGAACGCGCGTTTGAACGCGAAAAGCGGTTTACGGGCGACGTGTCCCATGAGCTCAGAACACCGGTTGCGGCGGTCTTGTCTTTGAGCGAGGCTGCGCTGGTGGAGGGTGCAAGCGATCGGGAAAAGGCGGACGCTATCGAAAAAATCCGTCAAAAATCGCTTGAAATGAGCAGAATGATCAAAAATCTGCTTTTGCTTGCGCGCATGGATGCGGGAAAGGCCGATCTTCAGATGGAAGAGAGCGACCTTATGGACATTGCCGGGGCGGTTTTTTCGGAAGCAATGGATCGCTATGAGAAAAAAGACATTCCGGTGGCTGCAAATTTTGATAGCGCCTGCTGCAAATGCGATCCGATGCTGATTGCACAGCTCATCATGAATCTGACCGAAAATGCGTTTCGCTATACGAATGACGGCGGCAGAATTGAAATTACGACCGGCAAGGCAAAGGAAGGCGCGTTTTTTGTCATCGAAAACCGCGGAATCGGACTGATAAAGGGCGAAGACAAAGTCGTCTTTGACCGATTCTATCGGGCAAACCGCGCGCGCAGCGACGGCGGAAACGGACTTGGACTTTCCATTGCAAAGGCGATTTCCGATGCGCACGGCGCGACCTTAACCTGTGAAAGCGAGGAAAACGAATTTGTGCGCTTTACGCTGATTCTTCCCGAAAGGAAATAATTTATATTTTTTCCATGCATTTTCATTTTGCTTTCATCTTAGGGTGAGATACTTCTATCGTCGGGAGGAAATCCCGAAAATAACAGGAGGCAGTGCAAAATGAAAAAAATCATTTCTTTTATTCTTTCCCTGATTCTTCTTTTCTCCTTTGCGGCGCTGGCCGTAGACGCCAGATCCGCCACCGAAACCGCCCGCGCGCTTGCGCCGGAGGGCAGCGTGTATCTGTACACCGAAAAGGACGGAAAAGTGTATGAAGTTCATTTCCTCAACGAGGCAACGGGCGAGGAGATTGAAATTTCCGTTCCGACGGAAGAGGGAAAATATGTGAAAATCGAAACGGAAAACGATTTTTCGCTGGGTTCCGTTCAGAACACCGTTACCGAAGACGTCGTTTTAAGTGCGGTTCTGGCGCAGTATCCGATGGCGCAGATGGATTCGTATTTCACCGTAAAGGAAGACGGACTTTTTGAAGTGCATGTTTACTTTACCGCGCCCGACCATTTCGGACGCGTGAAGCTGAACGCCGAAACGGGCGACGTCATTGAGCGCAAGATCATTCTCTCGGCGCCCTTTGAAGGATGGCAGGCGGAGCTGGACGAGGATTATTTTGGAATAAGTCCGGAAAAAGCCGCTGCAGCTGAGGAAAAAATCCCAAGTGAAAGCGCAAACGACAAAAAATCCTCGTCCAAAGAAAACAAGAATTCGACCGGCAGCAATAAATCTTCCTATGTTTCGCTCTCTCAGGCAAAATCCGCCGTCACGTCCCGCCACCCGGGCGCGAGAATTTCCGAAATCGAATTCGATTTTGAAGGCGGAAAATATGTCTACGAAGGCGAAGCCTACTTAAACGGCCGCGAATATGATTTCAGGGTGGATGCGGTCACGGGAAGCCTGATCAAATGGAAGCTGGACGACTGATGCAAAGCGCAAACAGATCCGCATTTCATCAAGCCGCCTGAAAAGGTATCATTTTCAGGCGGCTCTTTTGTATTCATCCTTCAAATTCATGCAACTTTTGACCTTGTCCTGCATTATATGTCAGGTGCATCTTTTCGCGGGGTTTCATTTTTCTGCACAAGCGGGCGAAAAATGTCCCACTTTTGGGAAAAACGCGTGATTTTCGCGAATTAAATCGGATTTAATGCGCATCAGATGCGAATTTTTCGAAAAATTGAGATTAATATATATCACAGGTACTTATATTTTTCCGCGATTTGTGATAGAATGTATATTGTCAAAAATGCAGGAATGAAAAAGGAGAAATCCAAAAATGGGAATTAAAGCAACCATCATCGGCGCAGGCAGCGTTGGCTCTACGATCGCTTTCATGATGGCGGTAAAGGATATTGCATCCGAGGTTGTACTGATTGATGTAAATACCAAAAAGGCCATGGGCGAGGCGCTGGACATCCGCCAGGGCACGCCGCTTTGCGAGCCGATTTCCGTATATGCGGGCAGCTACGTGGACGCGGTAGGCTCCGACGTTGTTATTATCACTTCCGGCGTTGCCAGAAAAGCAGGTCAGGACCGCCTTGCGCTCACGCAGACGAACGCCGACATCATGAAGGACATCGCGCCGAAAATCACCAAGTATGCGCCCGACGCGTTTTACATCATTGTTTCAAATCCCGTCGATATCATGACCTATGCTTTCCATAAAATTACGAATATTCCGAAAAGTCACATCATCGGCACCGGAACGCTTCTGGACACCGCGCGCCTTTGT
>JAZSFI010000519.1:0-3886 GCA_045532135.1 Clostridia bacterium
TGACGATTTTCATAATCTGCCTGCGCTCTGCGACATTCAGCATCAGCGCCTCGCCCGTGCTTCCGCAAACATAAAACCCATCCGCGCCCAGATTCAGATTGTGCTTGACAAGACGCGCAAGCTCCGCTTCGTTGATTCTGCCTTTATCGTCAAACGGCGTAAGAAGCGCGGTATAAATGCCCCTTAAATCCTTCATGGCTTAATGCTCCTTTATCATACGTTTATCCTTTTCATTCCTGCTCCGTTTCCATTATATCATGTTCCCCCATCCGGCACAATTATTTTTTCACAAAAGCCTACATGTGCAAAACGCAGTTGACAAAGCCTTTTAAAATGTTATAATAATTCCAAATTACACTTTGGAGGATGTGCAAATGATCAGTTCTGCCATCAAGAATTTTGCAAACGAAAATAATCTCAAAATTTCCTCCGGCGTCGCTTACGGAACGCTGTACGGCTATGTCTCCACCTTATCGGAAGAAGACGGCAATAAACGCCTTGTAATCGCAACAAAGCTTCCCTCGCCTCAGGCGGAGCGCAATCTCCGATTGGATTTGGAAGAAGCCGACGTCGAGCGCGAATACCGCATCGAGGGCGTTTCCTTCCACGCCAAATCCATCGAGGTCACCTTCCAGAAAAAATCGGGCGTGATGAAGAAGATCGAAGCCTTTATCGACTGGTTCTATCCGCTCTTAAAGCAGGCGGGCGCATCCAACTGTAAAGTCTGCGCCGAATGCGGACAGATTATGGAAAAAAGCTCCCTGACGCTGATCAACGACGTCGCCTACCCCATGCATAAAGACTGCGCCGCCCGTATTCGAAACGCATTTGTCGAAGAACACGAAACCGAACGCGCAAAAGAAAAAGGCTCGTATCTCACCGGCTTCATCGGCGGTGTGATCGGCTCTGCCATCGGCTCGATTCTGTGGGCGGTTCTCTATTATTTCGGCTATGTCGCCTCCCTTGCAGGTCTCGTCATCGGTCTTCTTGCCGAGAAGGGATACCGCATGTTCGGCGGCAAAAAAGGCGGCGTAAAGGTTTTCATTCTCATTGTCTGCATAATCTTCGGCATTCTTCTGGGTACATTCGCCGCCGACTGGTATGTTCTGTATGAAATGCTCGGAAACGGCGAACTTCCCGGCTATACCGCAGGCGACCTTGTTTCCCTCATAATCGAAATGTTCAAAACCGATGAAGAACTTCGCATGGCCACCGCCAAGGACCTCGGTCTCGGCCTTCTGTTTGCCGCAATCGGCGTTTTTGCGCTTTTGAAAAGGACGGTAAAGGAAGCAAAGCCCACCAAGGTCAAAAAGCCTGAAGACTGATCCTTTTAATCATCCACTCCGTCAAAATTAAATATACAGGACGAAAGCCGTCCCCCGCAACGAAAAATCTTTTTCCTGCAGGGGACGGCTTTTCATCCTGTATCCCATATCAAATTCTAAAGTAAATCCGTCTAACCTAACGATCCATCGCGTTCATAACATCAATCAGCTGATCGATCGAAAGAGCTTCGCCGCGCACCTTTGCGTCAAGCCCCGCCTTTTCAAGAACGGCCAGCGTTTCCTCCCGGGACAGCGAAAAGCTTGCGGACAGATTGTTGGCCAGCGTCTTTCGTCTCATGCGGAAGGCGGCCTGAATAAGGTTCATCAGGCGTTTTTCATCCTCAGAATTCAGCGGACGGTTTGCACGCATATGAAGCTTCAAAAGGCAGCTGTCCACGTGCGGCGGCGGCGTAAACAAAGAGGCGGGCGCGTCCATCACGATCTCGGAATCCGCAAAATAGCGCACGGATGCGGAAAGCGCCGACCAGTTCTTGTCTCCGGGCTGACTCATCACGCGCTCGCATGCTTCCTTCTGAAGCATGAGCGTGACGAATTCAGGCGCGGGCGACAACGACAAAACGCGCATCAGAAAATCCGCCGTGATATAGTACGGAAGATTGGCAACGATGGAATACTTCGCGTTTTCACCGAAGGTTTCCTTCGTCAAAGCGTTCAAATCCGCCTTCAGCGCATCCTGAAAGACGATCCTGACGTCTCTTTCGCCGATCACGTCCTGTAAAACCGGCTCAAGCGCCTTGTCAAGCTCAACCGCCAGCACATGCGCTCCCTTGTCCGCCATCATCGCGGTCATGATGCCCGAACCCGGACCGATTTCAAGGATGTTGTCGCCGGCCTGAACGCCTGCCGCGTACACGATATCGCCGATCACATTTTCATCCAGAATGAAATTCTGACCCAGCGAATGCGTAAAGCGGAACACATGCTTTTCAAGCGCAACGCGCGCCTTCAGGGAGAGGGAAAAATCGGCAGGACGGATGTTGTTTTCCATATGAATATCCTTTCGGGCGCTGTATCGCGCACGGGAAGTGAAGAAAATCGCACAATCAAACCCAAAAGGCTTCCCCTCGAGGGGAAGCTGTCTGCGCAAGCAGACTGATGAGGTGTCCCCGAAACAAATACGATCTTGGTCGGGCTGAGATCTAAGTCAATCTCCACCTCATCCGTCCGGGCGTTGCCCGGCCACCTTCCCGTCGAGGAGAAGGCCTTTGGGTGCGTATTTCTTAAAACGGGGCTGCTTAAAAAATAATATCAGCAATAGCCCTCAAAATAATCGCTCTGGAGAAGCGTAGGGCGGGGGCTTGCTCCCGCCGGAAAAACGTATATATCAGCGGCGGGTTAGAGCCCCCGCCCTACCGATATTTATGCAAATCCAAATGAAAAATCCATTATGTCAGAAATCCTGCGAAGGAGCTAAAGCAGACAATTCATCATCTGCTTTAGCCCCTCCGTTTACTTCAGGCTTTCGGTAACGCGGGACGGGAAACCCGTCCCCTACGAGGGTATTGTGCGTTTATTCCGTTCACGCCGCTTTGAGCCCCGCAGGGGAGGCGTTTCGCCTCCCGCTGATTCCTTACTTCAGGCTTTCAAGCTCCTTGATGCGCTCGGCGATGGAGAGAACCAATCCCTTGGCCTTTTCAAGCTTCGCCTTTTCCTGCTCAATGAGCGCGGCGGGCGCCTTGGCGACAAAGCCCTGGTTGGAAAGCTTGTTTTCCGCGCGGGTGACTTCGCCCTGGGCATTTGCAAGGTCTTTGTTCAGGCGCGCGATTTCCTTGTCCACATCAACCAGCTCGCCCAGCGGGATAAACAGGCTCGCGCCGGGGGTAACGGCGGAAGCAGACTTCTCGGGGTTGGGCGCGTCGGGCGCAAGATACTCCACGTTGCTGGCGGCAGCCAAGCGCATGAAGTAGCCTTCGGCAGCGCGGAACGCCTTTTCAAGGGCGGGCGCGGGCTTCAGAATGAGGGTAGCGCGCTTGGAGGCGTTTACCTTCATTTCAGCTCTCAGGTTTCTGGCGGCGCGGATGATCTCCATAACCGCTTCCATCTGCTCGGCTTCTTCAATGAAATCATGCTCGGGGTTGGCGACGGGCCAAGCGCTTGTAATCAGCATGCCTTCGTGTCCGGGAAGGTAGGAATACAGTTCCTCAGTGATAAAGGGCATGTAGGGATGAAGAAGCTTCAAAAGTCCGGTCAGGACATAAATGAGGGTTTCCTGCGCGGCGTTCTTGGCTTCCGGATCGTCGCCGTTTAACTCGTGCTTGGCCATCTCGATGTACCAGTCGCAGAAGTTGGACCAGATGAAATCATAGAGATTGGTCGCGGCCATGCCGAGATCGAAGGACTCAAGGTTATTCGTGATTTCGCGAACGATGTCGTTAAAGCGCTTGAGCATCCACTTGTCGGAAAGCGCAAGCTTATCGGCGGCGGGCACGCCCTTGGGCTCAAAGCCCTGCATGTTCATCAGCGCAAAGCGGCTGGCGTTCCAGATCTTGTTGGCAAAGTTTCTGTAGGTTTCGATCTTCTCATGCGACATGAAGTCGGAT
>JAZSFI010000342.1:0-1622 GCA_045532135.1 Clostridia bacterium
ATTCTGATGTTGTATGGGCTGATGATCGGAAGAACGGTCTGCGGGTTTTTGTGTCCGTTCGGGCTTTTTCAGGAGCTTGTCTATAAAATTCCGACGTTCAAAATCCGTAAGGGAACGGTTACGCGGGCGCTTTCAAAGGTCAAGTATCTTCTGCTTATTGTTCTGGTTGTGATTCTTCCTTTGTATTCGGCGTTTAAAACCGTTCCGCTTCCTGCGTTCTGCAAATATGTGTGCCCGGCAGGCACGCTGGAGGGAGCGGTGGGACTGCTTGCGCATCCCGAAAACGCGGACAAGTTTTCGCTTCTCGGAAATCTTTTTTCATTAAAGTTCGTAATTCTTGTTGCGGTTATTGCGCTGTGCGTGTTCATCTTCCGCGCGTTCTGCCGCTTTTTGTGCCCGCTGGGCGCGATCTATGCGCTTTTCAACCGATTTTGCATCGTGGGCGTTCGAGTGGAGGACAAAAAGTGCATCGACTGCGGAAAATGCGTTTCCAAATGCAAAATGGACGTTCGGCATGTGGGCGACTTTGAATGTATTCAATGCGGAGAATGCGTTTCGGCTTGTCCCACCGGCGCGATTTCCGTAAAAGCCGGACGGATCACGCTGAAAGGGCCTGAGGTTGTAAATGCGCCGGTCAAGCGCAGAAAACTTCGCGCGGTGGCAGCCGTCATAGCGGTTTTGATTCTTGCCGCGTCTTTAGTTTACGCGAATTTCCCGGAAAAAAAGGAGGAAGCGCTTCCCGCACCGGACAATATGCAAACCACGCTTCCCGTCGGAAAGGAAGTCGGCATGCTTGCGCCGGATTTTTCCGCGCCTTTGTTCCGCGGCGAAGAGATTTCGCTTTCGGGTCTTCGCGGTAAGAAGGTAATATTGAATTTCTGGGCGACATGGTGCGCGCCCTGTGTAAAGGAACTTCCTTATTTTGAGGAAATCGCAGAAAAATACCCGGAAGATGTGTTTGTGCTTGCGCTGCATTCGAACCTTGTTACGGAGGACGTAAACGCATATCTTGACAAAACGCCGTACACATTTGCGTTCGGCCTTGACAAAACCGGCGAAATCATAAAATCCTTCGGCGGTTCAACCATGCTTCCGCATACGGTCGTGATGGATGAAAACGGCGTGATTATCTATAATGCCGTTGGAAGCGTAACCTTCGAAAGCCTTGAAACGCTGATTGCACAGGCAAATCAGCCATAAGGGGCAGAAAAGTAGGCGAGGGCAGTTGATGAATTGTTTGTGAGCGTTGCAGCAGGATTGCGGCGGGAGCAAGCCCCCGCCCTACGCTAAAACAGACTGAAGTCTGTATTTGGCGTTTGCCTGAATATCGATGAAGGGGGAACATCCATACTGTAGGATTGATTCATGAATCGTTCATGATGCAGATGCCGGATTGCGGCGGGAGCAAGCCCCTGCCATGTTCTGAAACAGACTTTGGTCGGTATGGATATTGAGACGATCATTGATCGTCTGCGCTAACGCAAAAAAGACGCGCGCCGTTCAGGATTGAACGGCGCGCGTCTCAGTTTGTCAAAAAAGGTCGCCAAGGCGGCCTTTTTCTGATATACTGTAAGCGGGTGATAAAAATGCTGACAAAGGAAGAAGAGCAGCGGCAGGTAATC
>JAZSFI010000450.1:0-1595 GCA_045532135.1 Clostridia bacterium
GTACTTCCTGCGCTACTGCGATCCGCACAACGACAACGCCTTTGCCGATCCCGAGGAGCTCAACTACTGGATGCCCGTTGACTGGTACAACGGCGGCATGGAGCACGTCACCCGCCACCTCCTCTATTCCCGCTTCTGGCACCGCTTCCTCTATGACATCGGCGTTGTCAACACGCCCGAACCCTACATGAAGCGCACCGCGCAGGGCATGATTCTGGGTACCGACGGCGAGAAGATGAGTAAGTCCCGCGGAAACGTCATCAATCCCGACGATGTTGTGGACGAGCTCGGCGCCGACGCATTCCGCCTGTATGAAATGTTCATGGGCGCGTTCGATCAGGCCATTCCGTGGCAGACCGACGGCGCGCGCGGATGCCGCCGCTTCCTTGAGCGCGTATGGAAGCTCATGGATATCATGACCACAGATGAAGGCGTATCGAAGGACATGGCGTTTGACGTTCACACCTGCATCAAGAAGGTTTCCGAAGACTACGAGCGTATGAAGTTCAACACTGCCATCGCGGCTATGATGACGCTGGTCAACCAGATGTACGCCAAGGGCCATGTAACCCGCGGCGAAGTCAAGATCCTGATTCAGCTGTTAAACCCCGTCGCGCCCCACATCACCGAGGAAATGAACGAGCTGTGCGCCTTCGGCGAAGCGCTCGTTCGCGCCCCGTGGCCGAAGGTCGACGAAAAGGCGCTGATCAAGGACGAGATCGAAATCGCCGTTCAGGTCAATGGCAAGGTCCGCGGAAAGATGATGGTTCCCTCGACCCTCACCCGCGACAATGCTGCGGAATACTTCCTTGCAAATGAAGAAGCCCTCCGCATTCTCGGAACGAACAGCCCCAAGAAGCTCGTCTACGTTCCCGGAAGACTGTTAAACGCCGTTATCTAAAACAAAAAACCTTGCAAAAGGCGATAAAAGCTTCGCCTTTCGCATAAAGTTGTCTGGAGCAGAAACTGCGTTTACGGCGGGCTAGAGCCACCGCATCACTAAGTATGAAACACTTCCTGCGCGGGACGGGAAACCCGTCCCCTACAATTGAAACGATACGTTTCGTTCACCATGTAGGGGAGGCGTTTCGCCTCCCGCAGCTAACTTAATGACATTGGGCGGGAGCGCTCCCGCCGATGCTGCTATAAAAAACGATCGGGAGGACTGCGCATTGGAAACCATTTCCTGGCTGAGCGCCATACTCATCGGCCTTTTTCAGGGGCTCACGGAATTTCTTCCGGTCAGCTCCTCCGGCCACATCATGATTTTAAACGAATGGCTGAATGTAAACCTTGAAGGCGGCGCGCTTCAGCTGTTCACCATTCTTCTGCACGTGGGAACGCTCCTGGCGGTTCTCATCATGTACAGAAAAAACATCATTGATATGATCAAACACCCCATTGCGTCCGATTTCAAATGGCTCGTCGTCGCAACCGTCCCGACCGTCATTTATGCCCTCGCTTTAAAGGTCACGGGACTCGAAGATACGCTGGACGGTCTTGCCCGGACGCTCCTTCCCTGGATGTTCTTTGTGACGGGCATTTTCCTCTTCCTTGCGGACAAATTCGCCCAGTACCGCGCCGCAGCAAAGTCC
>JAZSFI010000247.1:0-2586 GCA_045532135.1 Clostridia bacterium
GCTACGATCCGACTTGAGAACGGCCGGTCAGTGGATCGAGTGGGAATTTGAAGTGGAAGAGGACGGCTATTATGCCATTTCCGTAAAAGCGCGTCAGGCGTATCAGCGCGGCTCCGTATCCGCGCGCAGCCTCTACATCGACGGCGAGATTCCCTTTGAAGAGGCGAAGACAATTTCCTTTGACTACAATACCTCCTGGGAGCTTTACACCCTTTCCGATGAAAACGGAGATGCGTACAAGTTCTATCTGACCAAAGGCAGACACACCATCCGCCTTGAAGCCACCTTGGGCGAGATGGGCACGATTTTAAGCCAGATCGAGGAAAGCATTTATCGCCTGAACCTCATTTACAGAAAAATCCTCGTTTTAACCGGCGTCAATCCCGACCGCTTCCGCGATTATAATCTTGCCAAGGTCTATCCGACGGTTCTTGAAGCGATGGATCTTGAAAGCAAGCGTCTGTATAAGCTTGTTGACGATACCGTAGCCATAACGGGGCAGAAATCCGACCGCGTCGCGGTTGCCCAGACGCTGGCCAACCAGCTTGAAAAATTCTATCAGTACAACGAAAGAATCACCAAGCAGTTTGCCAACTTCAAAGACAACATCACATCCCTTGGTACCGCCATGCAAAATATGTCCGAGTGCAAGCTGGACATTGACCTTCTGATTGTAAGCGGTGAAAACGCCGAGCTTCCCAAGGTTCGCGACGGCTTCTTTGCCAAGGCGTTCCATGAAATCCGTTCCTGCGCCACTTCTTATTTTGTCGATTACAACTCTCTCGGCGACAAGTATGAAGAGGGCGAAGAGGAGGATCTGATCGAAGTCTGGATCGTTACCGGCCGCGACCAGTCCACCGTTCTTAAAACCATGATCGACGATACTTTTACGCCGGAATACGGCATCAAGGTAAACGTCAAGCTTGTTATTGCTGACACGCTGCTGACTGCCGTTGTTGCAGGAAACGGCCCGGACGTTGTACTGTCGCTGGGCTCCTGGTTCCCGGTCAACTACGCCATGCGTAACGCAGTGGAAGATCTTACGCAGTTTGAAGACTTTGAAGAAGTCATCAAGCCCTTTTACGAAAGCGCGATTCTTCCCGCAGAATATAACGGCGGCATCTACGCGCTGCCCGAGACGCAGGAATACTCGGTTCTGTTCTACAGAGAAGACGTTCTTGAAGAGCTCGAGGTTGTTCCGCCGGATACATGGGACGATCTGATTGCCCTTCTTCCCACCATTCAGGGCAACAATATGTCCGTCGGTATTTCCTATCCCGACATTGCAACCGTTGACCTTTCCATCCTCAACTCCCTGATCTATCAGAATGGCGGCCGCATCTATGACGATGACGGCAAAAAGACCCTGATTGACGAGGAGAGCGGCGTTACCGCCTTCAAGCTGTACACATCTCTCTATAACGACTATGGTCTTCCGACCGTTTTCGACTTTGTCAGCCGTGTCCGTTCCGGCGAAATGCCCATCGGCATTGCCAACTACTCCGTATACAATACGCTCGTCGTATCTGCTCCCGAAATCAGAAACCTCTGGGATTTCACCCTGTTCCCGGGTACGCTCAGAACGGATGAGAACGGTCAGGCATATATAGACAGAAGCGTTCATTCCCAGGGTCTCTCCTGCATGATGATTGCAACGGACGATGAAAAAGTCAAGGAAAACGCCTGGAAATTCATGAAGTGGTGGGTCAGCGCGGATGCGCAGGTTCGCTTCGGTCGTGAAATCGAAGCCATTCTCGGTTCTTCTGCCCGCTACACAACCGCCAACCGCGATGCGCTCAAGAAGCTTGCATGGTCGAGCGATCAGCTCAAGGTTCTGGAAGAGCAGATGGCTTCCACCGTCGGTTTCCGTGAAATCGCCGGCGGCTATTCCACCACCCGTCACATGACCAACGCCATTCGCCGCGTCATCAACACCAAGGAAGATGCGCGTGAAACGCTGATCACTTATGCGCGTACGATCAACGAAGAGATCCGTATCAAGCGCAAAGAGTTCGGCCTGCCGCTGGAATAAATGAGGAAGGGAGCTGAAGTACGTTGAAATCATTTGTGAAATCCTATGTGGATATGAAGCGTGAATCCTTCAAGTACAATCTTGCCAAGGCCAAGCGCATGAAAATCTGCTATCTGTTCCTTCTGCCTTACGCAATTCTGTTTACGACCTTCTTCATTCTTCCCATTTGCACTTCGATCTATTATTCCTTCACCCAGTACAACATCCTTGAAAAGCCGGAATTCATCGGTTTTCAAAACTATATCAATCTGGTTCTGCAGGATGAAGTGTTCTTAACCTCGGTCAAGAATACGCTGGTCATTGCGGTTATCACGGGACCTGTCGGATATATCATGTCCTTCCTGTTTGCGTGGTTCATCAACGAGCTTCCCAAGTGGATCCGCGCGGTTGCGGTTGTCGTCTTCTACGCGCCGTCCATCGCCGGAAACGTATTTTTCATCTTCTCCATCATCTTTAGAGGCGCCGTTTACGGCTATCTGAACTCCTTCCTTGTTGAGTGTGGTCTGGTCGATACGCCGATTCTGTGGCTGACCGATCCCAACTACATGCTCACC
>JAZSFI010000597.1:0-1702 GCA_045532135.1 Clostridia bacterium
GATCCTTTCCGAAATCCATTCATTTATATTCGTTCAGGCGATAAATCGAATCCAAAAGCCGCTTGCCGGTATCGGTTTTCGCGATTTCGTCCCGAAAACGTCGCACAGCTTCCTTTTCCATGCGTCCTTCGGAAGCGTTTACCAGAAAATCCGCTTCCAGAAGAATCTGATGGTCGATGCCGTCAACATTTTCTGTCGTGTGATGACGTGATACAAGACGAATGATTCGTTCGGCGACGGACTTATCAATATCAAACGCATGAAGGAACGGACGCAGAATTTCTTCGCTCGTTTCCTCCTGAAGTTTGCCGTTTGCGTGTCCGTACTTTTCCCTCAGCATCGGACAGGAAATATCATGCACCACCGCTGCAATTTCAAGCGTTTCCTGTATGCTTGTATCCAGCCCTTCAGAAAGCCCGATCAAGCGCGCATACGCATGCACCTTCAGAAAATGTTCGATATCGTGCACGCTTCCTTTGTAAAAGTGAATCATTTCTTCCGTGATTTTCGCGATCATTGCTTTTATCACCCCAAAATCGTGCGCCGTTTTTAGCTTTGGATAACGCTTACTGTTTGTCAGTGTTATTATATCACATAGCGACGCTGCTCTCAACCATAGTTTCTTTTTCTGTGCTTTTTCCGCATCCGAAACTTATTATTTTTTATCGTGTTTATATCTTGCGTTCTTTCTCAAGGTGTGTATAATGGTATAAGCATTTATGGATAAACGGAGGAACGCACTTTTATGGCCCGAACGCACAATCTCAATATGACCAGCGGAAACACCGCGCGGTTGCTCATTGTTTTTGCCATTCCCATGCTGATCGGAAATCTTTTTCAGCAGGCGTACAGCTTTGCCGACTCCGTGATTGTCGGTCGGTTTTTGGGGTCTGACGCGCTGGGTTCGGTGGGCGTTACAGGACCGGTTACGTTTTTGTTTTTCTCCATCTGCAACGGCATCGGCTCCGGTGCAGGCATTGTTACGTCGCAGTATTACGGGGCGGGGCATTTTGACCGCACCAAACGCGCCATTGCCAACGCCGCGTACATCATGTTTATCGCGTCTGTGGTGATGGGCGCCTTGGCGTTTATCTGTGCGCCGGTGATTCTGGGCTTTATGGATACGCCCGAGAGAATCCTGCCCGATGCGATTACCTATATGCGCGTAAGCTGCATCGGCGTTCCGCTGGTTGCGGTATACAATTATTCTTCGTCCATGCTAAGATCTTTGGGCGATTCCAAAACGCCTTTATATTTTTTGATTTTCTCGTGTTTTTTAAATATCGTGCTGGATCTTTTGTTTGTGTGCGTGTTTGATCTGCGCGTGTTCGGCGCGGCGCTGGCCACGATCATTGCTCAGCTGATTTCGGGCGCAGGATGTTTTTTGTATGCGCTTAAATACAATCCCTATTTCCATCTGACGAAAACGGATATGCAGTACGACAGAGAAATTGTGCGCCAGTCGGTGCGGCTGGGTCTGCCGCTTGCTCTTCAGTGGTCGCTGATTGCCGTTTCGTCCACCGCGCTTCAGCGGTTTGTCAACTCCTTCGGCCCGGATGCGGTTTCGGCGTTCACCGCCACCAACCGCATCGAACAGCTTCTGCACATGCTGTACGGCTCTGTCAGCTCCGCGCTCGCTACCTATGCCGGGCAGAATTTTGGGGCGCACAACATGAACCGGGTGCAAAGCGGTCTGAAATAC
>JAZSFI010000362.1:0-2596 GCA_045532135.1 Clostridia bacterium
AAAATTGAAAGAATGATTCAGGCGCTTTCAGGTTATATCGCGGATGAAAGGGAGAAAATCGGGGTTCTTTCAAAGGAAATCGAAACGCTTGACGAAGCGCGCATGAAAAAGCAGGCTGAAATCGCCGAAGGACGCGCTGTCAATAAGGATTTTGACGAAATGGAAGCGTGCAAAAAACAGCTTTCAAGCCATCTGTCCGCAAAAGGCGAGATTGCCGAAATTCAGAAAAAGGTGAAACGCGCCGTTTCTGCCATGCGCGTCCAGCCGGCGCAGGCGGTTCTTTCAAGCGCGCAGGAGCTTCTGAGTGACGCGAAAAAGAAACATGAAACTGCCAAGGAAAACGAAGAAAAATATCGGCCGCTGCTCGAAGACATCGAAAAGAGACTGTTAAGCGCGCAGAAGACGTACGACGAAAACTATGTTTTGATCAAAACGCAGGCAGACGCGCTTTTGAAAACCGTGCCTGTGATTCAAAAATACAAGGATGCGGAAAGGGAAGTCAACAACGGAAAAACGCTCCTTGCGCGTGCGCTTGCGGACGAAAAGCGCGCCTATGACCGCTATGCGGATGCGCGAAGCCGGTTTTATTTGGGACAGGCTGCGCTTCTTGCTGAAGCGCTGGAAGAAGGCGCGCCGTGCCCGGTGTGTGGTTCGGTGAATCATCCGAATCCGGCAATAAAGACGGAAACCACCGTTTCCAAGGATGACCTCGACGAAGCAGAACGCGTTTACAGGCGCAAAAATCAGGCGGCAAGGGATGCGGAAAAGTCCGTGGCTGTTTGGACGGCGGAGGTCAAGGGAGCGCTGAATCAGCTCCTTGAGCGGGGCGTTTCGCTTTCCGACACGCAGGAAGCGGTCAAAAAACGCGCGTCGGAGATGAATATGCAGGCGGATCAAATGGAAAATGCTTTAAAGGAGCTTACGCTTCGCGCGGAAAAAGGGCGCAAATTCCTGTCGGAAGCGGTTGCAGTTTATAAACAGACGGCTTCCCTTATGGAAAAATATGCGCTGGACATAGAAAAAGGGCGCGCAGAATTTGAGAGGGCGCTTTTCAAAGAAGGCTTTGAAAGCGAGGAAGAGTTTGCTGCGTCGCTTCTTGAATCAGAGCCGCTTTTGGAGCTGGAAAACAAAATTAAGGCTTATGAAGACACGAAAATCCGGCTTGCAAGCAGAATTGATGCGTTAAGCGCAAAACTTACCGGCAAAACGCGCGTTGATACCGAAAAAATTTCCGAAACGCTTTTGTCGGAAGAAACACTGCTTAAAGAAAAACGACTCAACAGCGCAAAACTCGACAAGCGTCTTGCGGCCAATGAAGACGCGCTTTCAACGCTTGTTTCCATCAGTAAAAAAAAGGCCGCAGCGAGCGATCGCTGGGCGCTTATTCTGGACGTGTATGCTTCCGTGTCCGGACAGCAGTCGGGCAAAATGAAGATGTCGTTTGAAACCTATGTTCAGCAGTATTACTTCAAACAGGTGATTTCCGCTGCCAACAAGCGCCTGACTGCGCTGACCGACGGCATGTTTACCCTGCGCGTCAAGCTGGAGGCGGCGAATCTGCGCGCACAGTCCGGCCTGGATCTTGAAGTGCTTGACCGAAGCACCGGCCTTTGGCGCGATGTTTCGACGCTTTCCGGCGGCGAAAGCTTTATGGCATCGCTTGCGCTTGCGCTCGGCCTTTCGGACGTGGTTCAGTCCGGAAGCGGCGGCATCCGCATTGACGCCATGTTTATCGACGAGGGTTTTGGAACGCTGGACGAAAATGCATTAAGGCAGGCGATGTCGCTTTTGACCCGTCTTGCGGACGGCAACCGATTGATCGGCGTTATTTCCCATATGCCGGAGCTCAAGGAGCGCATTACCAAGCGCATTGTGATCACAAAAAAGACCTTCGGCTCGGTTGCGAGCGTGGAGGAAGGGTAAAAACAAAAATACACGGGGCGGATATGAATCCGTCCCGTGTATTTTTATGATTAACGGACGATCATTGCGTTTTCGTCTGCGCTTTGGTCGTAGAATCCGCAGGTAAACGTAAATGTTGTTCCCTGCCCTTCTTCGCTTTCGACCTCGATGCTTTCACCCATCAGGGTCAGCATTTCCTTTGCGATGGACAGACCCAATCCTGAGCCCATACCGGAATGCGCCTTGTCCACCTTATAGAACCTTTCAAACAGGTGGGGAAGGTGTTCCTTTGCGATGCCTGCGCCCGTGTCGCGCACACGCAGAACAGCTCTTTCGTGCGTCCAGTCGCCCGAGATGACGATCTTTCCGCCTTCGGGCGTATATTTTACCGCATTGTCGATCAGAATGCCCAGAATCTGCTCGATTCTGTCGGGGTTGGCATACAAAGGAGGACAGGCGGAAAAGTCGCTTTCGGCGGTTAGGGAAATGGATTTTTCCTGACAGATGCCCTGATATTTATCCAGAACATCTTCAACCATTTCACCGATTTTGAATACGTCCGGCTCAAGGGCAAGATTGCCGCTTTGAAGGCGCGAAAGCTCCATCAAGTCGCTGATCAGCCTTGAAAGCCTGAGAACCTCGCGCAGGATGATGTCGTAATAGCGTTTTTTCGTTTCCTCATTTGTGACCATGC
>JAZSFI010000148.1:0-1573 GCA_045532135.1 Clostridia bacterium
GGTCTCGTGTATGGATCCGGATACAATTCAAGGATTCTTTGGTAAGGCTCGTCCATTCCAACGTATTTGTCCATCAGAAGAAGCAGTGCGCTTGTTTCCTTTTCGGGTTCCCCCGTATAGCGGTAAGCGATTGCGAGCTTCATTCCGGCTTCATAGTTGACCCTTTTGGACAGCGCTTTGTAATAATGCTCGACGGCGCGCTTGTAATTTCCGTCTGCCATACAGTCGTCGCCGAGCAATATGTAGCCTTTTCTGCTTCCCAGACCAAGCTCGGCCATCGTTCGGTTGCCCGTGTCGGTTGCGTAACCCCACATAAGCATCAGAACAACCGTCGTGGTCAGAAGCATCATGGATATAATGCTTCTCAGATATTTTTCAACAAAGTTTTCTTCATCGCGCTTGATGCTCGGTCTTTTACCTCCAGCGGAAGCTCTGGGACGAGCAGGCGGCATTTTCAAAGCGGGCGCAGGTTTCTTTGCAGGCGCTGCCTTTCCCCAATGCGCTTGCTTTGACCTGTCCGGGCGCTTTGCGCCTGCATGCGGGCCCGTTTGGCGATCGGATACCTTCTTTGCCGCCAAAGAGTTTTTTCTTCGAACTTCTTCCCGCTCAGGGATCAAAAAACGCTGATTGGCTGCGCGCCGGTCTGAAGCGTCGATTTTTCGCTTTTCCGAAATCGTCTTCTCTTTTTGCGGAAGCCTTACGACAGGGTTTGTCTTTGCAGTCTGCGTTTTTTCCTTTTTTGCACCGTCCGCCGTCTTAGAGGCCGTTTTGGGCTTTCCGCCGCCTCCGCCGCTCTTTTTTTCCTGTTTCACCGGCGTTTCTTCCGGCAAATCGTCAAAAATGCTTCTGTGCTTGGGCTGCGTGGGATTTTCAAAAAGCGGCGTAACGCGCTTGTTTTCTTTTTCTGAAGAAGCGGATTCGCGCTTAAATATTGACGCTTTCTCCTGCTTTTCTTCTGCGCGCGCTGATTCTTTCTTCTTGACCGGCAACTTTTCGGGCGCGGTCTTTCGGGCGGACAAGACGCTTGCGTCTGCTTTTTTCTTCTTTTTGAGCGTATTTAATTCCTGACCATCCTTTGAACGCTTGTCTTTATGCGCATTTTTCGCGCCCTCATCGATTTCGGGTTTTACGCAAGCCGCATATTCAAGCTGATTCAGCTTCTTTTCGAGATCGGCCTTTCTCAAAAGCTTCAAAAGCGCTTCGGGCGATATCAGCCGCATGCCGCACACAAGGCATGTTTTCTGCCCCTTTTCCGCCTTCGTACCGCATTTTACGCAATACACGTTTAAGGCCCTCCTTTATTATTTGCGGATTCGGCGAATGTTCATCTTTCGCCTTTTAGGCTCTCGTAATACGGATCGCCTGCAAACTCTCTTTCCGTATCTACAGTGCCGCCGAGCATTTCAACGGCATTTCGGATTTCAAGGTAATCCAGGTACGTGATGTCCTGAAGATTCAATGCTTTTTTAAGCGTATCAAGCGCTCTTTCGTCGCCCAGCTTTCCGATAAAGGACGCATACAACGCGATTTTTTCGGGATGCGCAATAAAGGCGGACATCAAAAGATCGTAAAT
>JAZSFI010000237.1:0-3594 GCA_045532135.1 Clostridia bacterium
GGTCTTGGTGTAGACGGGATTGGCGGAGAAGATTTCTTTTCTGATTTCGGGGTTTAAAAGGTCCATATTCAGGCGATAGAAGCCCTTGATGGTTTCAACGCGGCGGAAGTAGCCTTCATACTCGTAGCCCACAACCTTGACAGAGCCGCTCTTCACGAATTCGGGCAGCACGACCTTGTGGAAATCATGCTGGCCGTGCGCGTTGGCCTGATCGGCAAGGTGCATAAGGAGGGTGCGCTTCATGAAGACGACGTCGGTGAGCATGTTGTCGTAGCTGGCCGCGTTGGGGTTGACCTCGATGTCGGTGATCAGGCCGTCCGACTGAACGTTTACATATACATGCGGATGCGCCTTGGCAGCGGTTGCGGAATAATCCATCTTGATGGGATCGTACTTTACGTACATGACGGTGATGTCCGCATCGGTATCGATATGCTTTTTGAATAGATCGTCAAACTTGGTGTTGAAGATCATGCGGCCGCCCAGAAGCAGCACATATTCCTGATTGGAACGGCGCAGGAATTCTGCATTGGCATGAATTCCGTCCATTACGCCGGCATAAACGCCGTTTTCCGAATGCGGGGGGAGAATGCGAAGGCCGTTGTTTCTGGTGTGAAGATCCCAGGCTTTTCCGGTCTCCAGATGATCCATCAGGGACTGATAATTGCCCTGCATGATGACGCCCACTTTGCGAACAGAGCTGTTTACAAAGCTGGACAAAAGGAAATCGACCAGACGATAGCGGGAGGCTACCGGCAGCGCCGCAACAGCGCGGTGCGCAGTCAGTTCGCGCAGACTCAATTCATCTTTCGAGGTATACAGAATGCCCATTACGTCCTTCATGTCAGCGCGCCTCCTTTACGGAATCATTGTCCACCTGCTCGCCGGCTTTGACGATGTAGCCCGCGGGGATGGAGGAATTCTGGCCTACCAGAGCGATGCCGCCCTCTTTTTCGCCGACAACGCACTTTTCGCCGATTTCGGTCATTTCGGCAACGATGGCGCGGCGGATCACGGCGCCCTTTTTGATGGTGCAGCCCGGCATGACGACGCTGTCTTCCACAACTGCGCCCTCTTCCACGGTTACGCCCGCAAAGAGCACGGAGCCGGTTACGTTTCCGTAGATTTCGCAGCCGGAGGTGATCAGGCTGTTTTCAACCACGGCGTCTTCGCCGATATAGTGCGGGGGCATGATGGGGCTTCTGGCGTAGATGGGCCAGCGCGCATCATCCAGAACAAACTCCGGCGGATCCTTTAAAAGATCCATATGCGCTTCCCAGAGGCTGTCGATGGTTCCGACGTCCTTCCAGTAATCCTTAAAGGAGAAAGCAAAGAGGCGGCGGCCTTCGTTCAGCATGGTCGGAATGATGTTCTTTCCAAAGTCGTTTTTGCTGTTGGGGTTCTGGCTGTCTTCCACCAGATATTTTTTCAGCATGTCCCACTTGAAGATGTATACGCCCATGGAGGCAAGATTGCTCTTGGGTTGTTTGGGCTTTTCTTCAAATTCGGTGATGCGATCGTCTTTATCCGTGTTCATGATACCGAAAGAGGGCGCAACCTCCCACGGTACGGGCCGCACGGCGATGGTGATGTCCGCATCGTTTTTGATGTGGCTGTCCAGCATTTCTGAGTAATCCATCTTATAGATATGATCGCCCGAAAGAATGAGCACGTATTCAGGATCATACTGCTCGATAAACGCCAGATTCTGGAAAATCGCATCGGCAGTTCCGGAATACCAGCGGCCTTCCTTTCCGCGAACATAGGGGGGCAGAACGAACACGCCTCCGCCGGAAAGATCCAAATCCCACGGCTGGCCGGAGCCGATGTAGCGGTTGAGCTCAAGCGGCTGATACTGCGTAAGTACGCCGACGGTATCAATGCCGGAATTGGTGCAGTTGGAAAGCGGGAAGTCGATAATGCGGTAACGGCCTCCGAAGGGTACAGCCGGCTTTGCCATAATCTTGGTAAGCAGACCGAGTCTTGAACCCTGTCCGCCCGCAAGCAGCATTGCGATCATTTGTTTCTTTCCCATGGTGTCGATCACTCCCTGCCAATATACTTTAAATTGTATGTCCGTATGCCGGGCAATATGAAGGCATTTTTATACCCGTCATCGTTCTCAGGCGCAGACATACCTATACACTTTTATTATACATGAAATGGTTCTTTTTTTCCATATGTAAAATAAAAAATCGCGAACTTTTGTCAAAGTTTTGTTTGAAAAATAGGCAGAAATAACTAAAAATAGAATCATGTTTCATGCGTGTAGCCTGAAAAAGCGCATCTTTTCAAAAGAACAGAAGAAATTTTGATTCACTGTCAAAGCATTTTTACGCTTCAAAACCTTTCTGAAGGAAAAGATTTTTCATCTTATCGTGCTTTTCGCCCGTGATCCAGTCCACATCGTCCGTAAACCAGTCCATGATTTCAAGCTGTCTTGTTTCCCAAGCGATCGTAGATGCCTTTTCTTCCTCGGTCATTTCATGGTCAAACGATTTGACCAATTCGCAGTAGCCGAAGATAAATTCGCCTTTTGCGCAGAAAATCGTGAAATTGCTTTCCGGGCCTTCGGAAATCTTATCGCCGCGCGCATCAATCAAAGCGGCGTGTCGGTTATAGTATTCTTCCGCGCATCCGCTCTTTAAATGCGTGGCAAACACGCGGCGGCGGATAAGATGTTTGTCTTGTCTCACAATTCCGATATCGTGATACATGCGGCGCATGGCTTCGGGCTTTTCAATCCACTCCGACACGCTTTTAAGTCCGCACATATATGCATCCAGAATATCGTTTAGGCCATTTTCGTTTTCGTCTTCAAATTCCGCGTACAGATAGACATAGCCTTCCACTGTCCACGCGGAAGCATTCAAAGCGCCCAAACGAACCAGCACATCCTGAATTTCCGTCTGATTTGCCTGAATTGCGTTTTCAAATTCCGCCAGCATCCCCGGACGAAGTTTCATTATACAACCTTCGCGTTTCATGATTTCATCCTCCTTCAAGCGTTTCCGGGCAAACTGCCCCCCAATATAAAAATAATACCACAGAAATACACCCTGCGCAAGGGAAGCGCAAAGAGACGAACAAGCTTCAAAATATGTTGTATTTCAATAACACATATGATATACTTATTTCATATATAGGAGGTGTTTTAATGAAAAAATCCATTTTCATTTTGGCGTTTCTTCTTTCTCTTCTCGCAATTTCTGCGTGCGCGGAAGAAGCGTTTCTTCAGTCGGACGACTTTTCCTACATACTTCTTGAAGACGGAACGGCTGAGATCACGGGAACGACCTTTGAAGGCGATGCGCTTTTGATTCCTGAAGCGCTTGACGGCCACGCCGTAACCGGCATCGGCGACGCGGCGTTTTACGGCGTTAAGCGCTTTGCGACCGTTTCGATTCCCGAGAGCGTTACAAGCATCGGAAAAGAAGCGTTCTACGACTGCGACGGCCTTGAGACGGTCTATATTCCCGAAAGCGTCAAAAACATCGGCGCAAGCGTCTTCGGAAGCTGCGCAGCACTGAAAGAAATTCAGGTTTCGCCCGACAACGAATACTACACCGACATCCGCGGCGTTCTTTTCAATAA
>JAZSFI010000310.1:0-5477 GCA_045532135.1 Clostridia bacterium
GCATTCTTCTTGCGCATGAGCCTTTGAAAAGCACGCTGGCTGCCGTTTCAGGCAAAGCAGACCTCATGCTTTGCGGACACACGCACGGCGGACAGGTGAACGTTTTGGGCTTTACGTGCTATGAGATTTTGCAGTATGAAAAGGATTTCCATTATACTCATATTGCGGGGATGAAGAAAATCCTGAACACCTCCGTGCTTGTTTCGCGCGGCATCGGCGTAAGCAAGTTTGCCGTTCGCTTCGGCGCGAGAACGGAAATTCATCTATTGACGTAGGTTCATCGCATTATGCGAAAAGGCCTTGCTTTTCGCTCATGTGAGCGCTTTATCAAGATTACCGAAAGATAAAAGGAGACAAAACCCCTATGCGCATGAGAGTCAAAAAGTGGGCGCGCCCGGAATTGTCGGTGTGCCCTTTTTACATTCCCGAGCCCGGCGAAATGCGGGGTAAATGGAGAAAGGCTTTTTCAAAGGACAAGCCCCTTCACATCGAGCTTGGCTGCGGAAAGGGCGTTTCCACCTGCCGGATGGCGCTTTTGGAAGAGAAAAACAACTTTGTTGCGGTCGATCTGATCACTTCCGTTTTGGGCGTTGCCAAGAGAAACGCGGAGGAAGCATACAGAGGCGTGCGCGAGGTGGACAATCTTCTTTTGTGCAATTTCGATATCGAATATATCGACAGCTTTTTTGCGCCTGAAGATCAGGTGGAAAGAATCTACATCTCCTTCTGTAATCCATGGAATCAACGTCCCAAGCAGGCAAAACATCGCTTGACCCATCCGAGACAGCTTTTAAAATACAGGCAAATTTTGAAGGATGAGGGAGAGATTTATTTCAAAACGGATGACGATAAACTTTTTAAGGATTCCGTTACCTATTTTGAGAGCTGCGGTTTTGATATTCGATATATCACCTATGATCTTCACGAAAGCGGTTTTGAGCCCAATTATGAGACGGAACACGAGAAGATGTTCACAAATGAAGGCGTAAAAATCAAATTTTTGATTGCCAAAATGCGGACGGATTTCATAATGGCGGACGATGATTCAGAGAATGCACATGAAGAATAAATGTATGGCACAATGATAAAATTTGCATAATTTGATAATTACTACTTGCAATTTTTCAAATTTGAGCGTATAATGTTCAGCATAATCCTAAGAAGGGAGATTGCCGAATATGAATCGAGTTTACAATTTTGCCGCAGGACCGTCGATGCTGCCCGAGGAGGCGCTTCAGCGCGCTGCCAACGAAATGCTCTCCTATAAGGGAACGGGCATGTCTGTAATGGAGATGAGCCATCGATCTAAAGGCTACATTGAAATTTTCGATCACACGGTTTCGCTCCTCAGAGAACTGATGGGAATCTCGGATGACTACGAGGTGCTTCTTTTGCAGGGCGGCGCGACCGGCCAGTTTGCGGCGGTGCCCATGAACCTTTTGAAGACGAGCGCGGACTATGTGGACAGCGGAAACTTTGCCCACGGCGCGCTGGTGGAAGCCAAGAAGTACGGAAACATCAATGTTGTCGCCTCTTCCCGCGATGATAACTATACCTATATCCCGGAAATTGATCCGGATAAGCTCAATAAAAACGCGGATTATTTCTACATCACCACCAACAACACCATCTTTGGAACGCGCTATACGTCCATTCCCGACACGGGCGACGTGCCGCTGGTTGCGGATATGTCTTCCAATATCCTTTCCGAGCCCATGGACGTCAACAAGTTCGGCGTGATCTTTGCAGGCGCGCAGAAGAACATCGGCCCTGCGGGCGTTACGGTCGTCATTGTCAGAAAAGATCTGCTCGGCCGCGCAAACCCGGGTACGCCCAAGGTCTTTGACTGGACGAAGATGGCGGAAAACGGCAGTATGCTCAATACGCCCACGACCTATTCCATCTATATGGCGGGTTTGTGCCTCGAGTGGCTCAAAAAAGAGGGCGGCGTTCGCGTCATTCACATGCGCAACCAGATCAAGGCAAAGCTTCTTTACGATTACCTTGACGAGAGCAAGCTTTTCAAAGGTACGGCGCACAGAGACCACCGCTCCATCATGAACGTCACCTTCCGCACAGAAGATGCGGATACGGACGCGGCGTTTGTAAAGCTGGCGACTGAAAACGGGATTCTGAACATCAAAGGACACAGACTTGTCGGCGGCATGCGCGCCAGTATCTATAACGCAATGTCCGTGGAAGGCGTTCAGAAGCTCATTTCCATCATGAAGCAATTTGAACAGGAGCGCGTATAAAGATGACGAATATTAAACTTTTAAACCCCGTTTCGCCCGTATGGCGCGATTCGATTTCGGAAAACGAATATAATCTGGATGCAAACGCGGTCAATCCCAGAGCCATAATTGTTAGAAGCGCCGATATGCATTCGTACGAACTGGAAGAAACTGCTTTGGCCGTTGCCCGCGCGGGCGTCGGCGTTAACAATATCCCCCTGGACGCCTATGCCGAAAAGGGCGTTGTCGTGTTCAACAGCCCCGGCGCGAACGCCAATGCGGTAAAAGAGCTCGTCATTTCCGCGCTCCTGTTGTCCTCCCGCGATATCACGGGCGGCTGGCTGTGGGCCAACGGATTAAAGGGCGAGGGCGAGAACGTCGAAAAGCTCGTTGAAAAGGGCAAAAAGGCGTTTGTCGGTCCTGAAATTGCCGGAAAGACGCTGGGCGTCATCGGTCTTGGCGCGATTGGTATTCTGGTTGCCAATGCGGCAGCCTCGATGGGTATGAAGGTTTTGGGCTACGATCCCTTTATCTCCGTCGATCATGCATGGCAGCTTTCCCGCTCTGTTCAGCACGCGATGAGCGAGGAAGAGATCATCGAAAAGGCCGATTATATCACTGTTCACATTCCGCTCAACGAAAAAACGCGCGGAAAGTTCGACAAAGCCATGATTTCTAAAATGAAAAAAGGCGCTGTGCTTGTCAACTTTGCCCGCGGCGAACTGTGCGATGTTGACGCCGTGATCGAGGCGCTTGAAAACGGACAGCTGAGACGATACATCTGCGACTTCCCGACCGAGAAGCTTCTTGGCGTGAAGGGCGCAATCTGTCTTCCGCACATCGGCGCGTCTACGCCTGAGAGCGAGGACAACTGCGTACGCATGGTTGCAAGCCAGCTGGACGCCTATCTCAAAACCGGCGCGATCAAAAATTCCGTCAATTTCCCCGAAGCCGATCCCGGCCGTCTCGTAGAGCCGCGCCTGATTGTGCTTCACCAGAATGTTCCAAACGTTGTATCCTCCATTACGTCCCTCATTTCCGCGTGCAACATCAACATTGAAAACATGCTCAATAAGTCGCGCGGCAAATATGCCTATACCTGCCTCGATCTGGATCAGGCGCCGGATCAGGATCTGATTCAGAAAATTGAAGCATTGGAGACGGTATACCGCGTGCGTGTTCTCAAGCCCTGAAAGGAGAACCTTGTATTATGCCGGTTTTTCCGGGTTTAGTCCCCTCTGATATTTATTTACCCGCTGCTCATGTTGATTTACATAAATGGGCAGTCGTGGCATGCGACCAGTTTACCTCCCAGATGGAGTATTGGCAGAAGGTGGAAGAGGAAGTGGGCGACGCGCCTTCGACGCTTCGCATGATCCTTCCCGAAATTTATCTGAACGAAGCTTCCGCCAAGATTCCCGGCGTCCACAGCTCCATGCGCAGATATCTGAAAAATGGCGTGCTGGAAAAAAAGGTGGAAAACGGATTTGTGCTCACCGAGCGCACGACCGAAAGCGGCGTGCGTCTGGGACTGATTGCAGCGGTTGATCTGGATGCCTATGATTATGCGTCCGGCGCAAAGCCGCTCATCCGCGCGACGGAAGGAACGATCGTAGAACGCATTCCCGTTCGCGTGCGCATTCGTGAAGGCGCGCTGCTCGAAAGCCCGCACGTTATGGTATTAATTAACGATGAGGGCAGAACCGTCATCGAGAAAGCGTATGAGCGAGTAAAGGACAAAACGCCTTTATACGATACGCAGCTTATGTTAAACGGCGGACATCTGCGTGGCTGGGCGATTGAAGAAACAGGCGATCTTAAAGAAATCGCCTCCGCGCTTCAGGCGCTGAACAGCAAGGCGAACGGTTTTCTCTATGCCGTGGGCGACGGAAACCATTCGCTTGCCACTGCAAAAGCCTGCTGGACGAGACTTCGCGCCAAGCTTTCGCCTGAGGAGCAGGAAACGCACCCGGCGCGATATGCGCTTACGGAAATTGTCAACCTCCATTCGGAGGCGTTGGTCTTTGAACCCATCCACAGAGCGCTGTTCCATGCGGATGCAGAGGATCTCAAAAAGAAATTTGCTGCCTATATCCAAGGGCGCGGTTTCACCCTAACGGAAGGCGATGACGTTCGCTTTATCGCAAACGGAAAGGAAACGGGCGTTTCCATCTGCGGTGCTCAGGGCGTTTTGCCCGTCGCTATTCTCCAGCCGTTCCTGGACGACTATATCAAGGCCAACAAAAACGTCGAAATCGATTATATTCACGGTGAGGATGCGCTGAAATCTCTTGCCGAGGGTGGAAATGCCACAGGCATCCTTTTAAAATCCATTGATAAAAAATCCCTGTTTTCTTCCATTGCCGCAGAAGGCGTTCTTCCGAGAAAAACCTTCTCCATGGGCGAGGCGTGGGAAAAGAGATATTATATGGAGTGCAGAAGGATCCTGTAGGAAATGAAAGTGCGGGCGTGCAGTGCACGCCCCTACATTATTGTTGTACTATTGCAAAATGTAGGGGCGATCATTGATCGCCCGCGCTGTTTTTGAAATCATGCAGGGATAAAAGAATCCCTGTCGAATAGTAAAACCAATATATGAATTCGGAGGCAATGAGGCGTGCGTTTCTGGCCTGAAAAATTCTTACTTGAAATCAAAGAAATTCTGAAAGATGAATATGACGCGTTCATAGAAGCGATGGAGCGTGAAAGCGCGCATGCCATGCGCATGAATCCCCTGCGTGAAAATGCGCTTGAAAGCGTGAAAGCCTTTATGCGCGGGGATGAAGTGAAATGGGAGCCGCTTGGAAAATATGCCAAAAAAGAAACGCGTCCCGGAGCGTCGCTTGCGCATGCCGCAGGCGCGTTTTACATGCAGGATCCTTCCGCCATGAGCCCGGTGGCTGTATTGAATCCGAAAAGCGGCGAAAAAATTCTGGATCTTTGCGCTGCGCCCGGCGGAAAAAGCGGGCAGATTGCCTCCCGCATGATGAACAAGGGCTTTCTTTTGTCCAATGAGATCGAGTTTTCAAGGGCGAGAATTCTGCTTGGAAATCTGGAGCGGCTGGGGTTTACCAATACCGCGATCACGTGCGCTTCCTCCGGCGCGCTCTCAAATGCGCTTGCAGGCTTTTTTGACGCGGTGCTTGTGGATGCGCCGTGTTCGGGCGAAGGCATGTTCAGACGCGATCCCGACGCGGTTAAAGAGTGGTCGGAAAACGCGCCTGTCGGCTGCGCGGAGCGTCA
>JAZSFI010000371.1:0-3005 GCA_045532135.1 Clostridia bacterium
CTTAAGCTTAATGGATACGCCGTTTACAAACAGCTGCTGATCCTTGATTTCAACCGTCTTAAAGCCCACGCGCACGCGCTGAACTTCCAAAATGCGTCCGTCCTTTATCAAAAGCACATGAACACTATAAAGGTTCGGCTCTTCCGCATTCCATTTTTTGACATCCTTTACCGTAAAGCATGCGCATGCATTTTCGTCCGCCGCCTGCTTTTTTACATCAATCAGCGTCTTTCCGTCATACAGCTTGACTTCGATTTCGCATCCTTCGGGATTCAGAACGTCCATTTCAACTTTCAGGGATCCGTCTTTGTATTCATTTTCAAGCGCCGAATCGCATCTTACGTCAAACACATGGGACGCGGGCACGGACAGAAGATACACGTCTCTGAAAATGCCGCTCAGTCTCCAGAAGTCCTGATCCTCCAGATACGTGCCGTCCGACCATTTGAAGACCTTAACCGCGATCAGGTTGTCGCCCGGCCGGACGAATTCCGTAATGTCGAACTCGCTCGGCATGTGGGAAACCTTCGAAAATCCCGCTTCCTCGCCGTTGACATAGACGTAAAAACAGCTGTTTACGCCGTCAAAATTCAAAAATACGCGCTTTTCGCCGATATCCTCGGGCAAACGGATCCAGCGGCGGTAAAGGCCCACCGGGTTGTCGTCCGGAACATAGGGCGGATCGAGCGCAATGGGATAGGCGACGTTCGTATACTGCGGAATTCCGTAGCCGGACATCTGCCAGTTGCCCGGCACATCCAGCGCATCCCAGTCGCTCACGTCGTATTCCGGATGGAAGAATCCTTCGGGACACACGCCGTCTTCGGCATAATAAAAATCCCAGTTTCCGTTTAAGGACGTATAGAAGGGACTGAGCGCGCGCTGCATTTTCTCCGCCTGTTTTTCGTTTTTGTAGGGAATGAGCGTCGCTCTGTTTTTGCATCTTCCAATCTGAAGAATATCGGGATTTTGCCAATCGGGAAGATAATTCATGTATGTCTCCTCCAATATTTGTTAAAAACTTTATAAACATTATAACCGAGAATCCGCCAAATAACAAGCAGAAAACCTTCACTTAAACTGTGCGGAAATTGTGATAAAATATGGGCTTTCAAAAAATATGCTTTACTCCTTGCGATTGAATGCATTATAATAGAAGCAAAGAAAACACATGAGGTGAAAACTATGACAAAATGCCCGCTTATCCTGATCTGTGACGACGATCCCGTGGTGCACGAGTCGCTCGGCATTTATCTGGACAACGAAAACTATCAGCATGTTTCAGCGTTCAGCGGAACGGAAGCGCTTCAAATGGCGCAGACGGAAAACCCGAACCTGATCATCCTCGATCTCATGATGCCCGGCATGAACGGCATCGACGTTTGCCGCACCATCCGTCAGACAAGCCGCGTTCCGATTGTGATGCTGACGGCCAAGGGCGAGGAAATCGACCGCATTTTAGGTCTTGAATTGGGCGCGGACGACTATATCGTAAAGCCGTTTTCGCCCCGCGAGGTGCTGGCGCGCATCAAGGCCGTCCTTCGCCGCTTTGAAGAAGCGCCGCAGGAGACGGAAAAGAACATCGTCCGCCTTGCGCAGCTGGAGGTTAATCTGGACAATTATCAGGTGCGTATCAAGGGCCAGATCGTGCCCTGCACGCCCAAGGAAGTGGAGATTCTCCACATGCTGACCTCCTCTCCCGGACAGGTTTTCTCGCGCGAGCAGATTCTGTCCCGCGTCTGGGGCTACGACTATTTCGGAGACACGAGAACGGTCGATGCGCACATTAAACGCATCCGCCAGAAACTTCCGACCGACGGCGTTTCGTGGGAGCTTAAAACGGTATACGGCGTGGGCTATCGCTTTGAGGTCTTCGGCGCATGAGAAGGAAGCGCTCGCTCTTAACAAGAGTGTACATCAGCGTGTTTTTTGCCTTTGTGCTGATGGTTCTTCTGATCTGGATTTCATTTGTACAATTATCCGGCAACGTCTTTTTGAACATGAAGGCGGCGGAGCTCAAGCCCCGCGCACAGTCGCTGGCGGATATCGTGCTTGAATATTTGGAAGGGCGCGTGAGCGAAGAGCTGCTTTTGTCCCTTGTAGACACGAGCGAAAACGAATCAAGCGTCATAAACGCCTATCTCGTCATCACCGACAGCACAGGAAACATTCTTTTGTCAAGCGACAAATCTTCCGTAAATCCCCTGTCCGATATCGGTCGGTTTACGCCGCATCTTGAGAATATGGATTCCGTTGTTCACGTGCAGTCCGCAGGGCTTATCGGCGAAATCGTTGTCATCGGCGTTCCCGTGAAAAACGCAGAAGGCGAAATGCTGGGCGCGCTTTTCCTTTATGTACCGCAGTATGAAGCTTTGGCCGCGCGCGGCGCATTGGCGGGCTCGCTCATAATTTCGATGCTCGTGATAGCGCCCATCGTGTTTTTGCTTTTGAACGTGCTTTTGTACAGGCTCATCCGCCCCATCCGCCGGATGAACGAAGTCGCACTTCAGATGGCCGACGGGCGTTTCGACCTCAAGGTCAATGAAGATACGTTTGGCGAAATCGGGCAGCTGGCAAATTCGTTCAACCGGCTTTCCAAAACGCTTAAAAAGACGTTCAGCGCGCTCACCTTTGAACGAAACCGCCTTGTTCAGATTCTAAACGGCATGACCGAAGGCATCGCCGCCATCGACAAGGACGGAAATATCACGCATATCAATCCCGCGCTTGAAAAGCTGTTCAAAAAGCAAGCCGCCCAAACCGACCCCCGCATGCGCGTAATCGGCCACAAGGAGGTCTGGGAAGCGTTCGGAAAGACGATGGAAACCGGCGAAATTTCCACCTTTGAATTGACCGAATACACGCAGGTAATCCACGCTTCCATCGCGCCCGTCAGAGACGACAACGGCGAAATCGAAGGCGCGGTCGGCGTATTTATGGACGTTTCCAAGGAAGCGCTGCTTGAAAAGACACGGCGCGAATACGTCGCCAACGTATCCCACGAA
>JAZSFI010000124.1:0-1606 GCA_045532135.1 Clostridia bacterium
GAACCTGTCCTTCTTCACCCGGCAGGAATGTGTGGTGCTTATAGGCAAAGTAGATTAAGTATTTCGCAAAATCCTCAAATTCCGCGCCGTACATCTGCGCAAAGGCCTTTGCCATGGATGAAGTCATATAGCGGGTATTGACTTCGGTTTCAGCAAAATGCTCAATCATGTCCCAGTCGAACTGGATGTGCATTTCATCCGCATAGAACCCTTCATATGTGATGCCGTTTTTGTGATGAAGATCGACAATCGACTTCATATAGGAAAGCGCGTCCTCGGCAAAATAGTCCAGTTCTGCAGTTTTGTAGACAAGAACCACCATGCAGCGGTTTTTCTGAACGTTTTCACATCTTCCGTGAATATGAATATCGCCGTGCCCGAACGCGTCCCGGGAAACGCGGCCGGCTTTTTCGTCCTTTTCATAGGCTGCGGTTGAGGAAATATCAATGATTTCATCCGGGTTCACATAGAAATACGGCGTATCCCCGATGCGCTCTTCACTGAACGCATACACCTTGACCTCGTGAAGCGTAAGACGCATGGGTCCTTTATTGTTGGTCCACTGGGTCTGAAGATCCATATCCACTTCATACGACCCGTCCTCTTTAATCAGGCCCTCTTTGTACTGCATGGTAAAGCCCGCGTTTTCATGCGTCTTTGCATATCCTCCGCCTGTGTCAAGGGGCGAAACGATGCTGGCGGAAAAGCCGATGCCGTACTTTTTCGCCACATCATGAATGACCTTGTAGGCCTTTACGGTCAGCTCGGAATCCGGGAAATTCTTCCGCGTGTCGCCGCCGAAGAAAAAGTCATAGGACACGTCGATTCTCTTTGCGCCTCTGGCCTTGCCTTCTTCCAATAAGTCAATCAGCGACGTTTTGGTGTCGTACATGTGAAACTTTTCTCTGGAGTATCCGGGCAGATCCTTATCGATCATGCTTTGGGCAGGGTCTTCGATGATTCTTTCCAGCATGCTGTCATCCAGAATCATGAGCGCAATGCTGACGTCCAGATTTTTTTGAATTTCTTCCTTTATAATACGCATTTTGCCGCCTCCTTTATCTTACCAGCTGACCTGCATTTTGCCTGTCACATTGCTTAAAAGGATTGTGTGGTCTTTTTCGTTTAACCGGATTTCATATTCGCCGGAATCAACGATCTTGTTGTCCATGACAGAAAAGGCTTTGTCGCTGACCGTGATTTCAACCGAATCCCAGTATTTTTCGGGAACGAAAATCAGAACATCCGCATGGTTAAGCCCATCCGCCTGATAGGTGCAGGTTTTGAATTTGCGGCTGTTGTACACGTGGCGCAGGCGGATTTTGCCTTCGTTCTGGCGAACAAAGATATGGCACGGCTTCCAAAGCGTGGTCGGAACGTGGTACCAGGCGACTGCGTCTTTGATTTCGGTTGTGTATCCCGGAAGAAGCGGCGCGCCCATGGGCGTTGAAAGGCCCAGTGAAAGCGTGTTGTCAGGCGCGTAGCCGGTAAAATACAGCCCGTTATCGTGCCTGAACATCATAAGCTGCATGGGATTGCTCTTTCGGGAGAACCTTTCGAGAATCTTCCACCCGAAGCGCGAAAGTGCATAGCGCAGAAAACGCGG
>JAZSFI010000391.1:0-3856 GCA_045532135.1 Clostridia bacterium
CTGCGCCTCTGCCCCACAGATTTCTGCGCGTAATCTTTCCTGATGTATCAAGATCATCGGTAAGGCCTGCCGTACAGTGCATATACGGCCCGCACGAATCCAGAAGATTCATTTTTTCAAGCCTCTCAAAATGCTCCATCCGAACCTTCAGAAGCTTTTCCATGAGCATGTGCGTGTATTCCGGCCGGTCGATGAGATCCCACAAAAGTTTCTCCGCGCCCCTCCACATGGCAATGTCGTCCCACGGCTCGTAAAAGCCCGCATACTGGACGCCGGTCATCCGGACGGGCAGAATATCGCCAACAAGGCCGTTTAACCATTCTTCGTCGCGCCTGTCCGCTTCTTCGTCCACAATGATTTCGGGCGCATGCAGTTTTTCAATCGAATCTTCATCGGGCAGCTGGTCGATATACGCGTGCGATACGATGTTGTTGCCCTGATCGGCTGCAAGGATATTTTCATGAATCTCAACGCCGAAAGAGCCGACATGAATGTGCCTTCCCCACGGTATGTAGTTTGTCAGAATCATGTCGCAGGGAAAATGGCGGAAGCGGTACATCTGATTTCGGAAAAACCATTCGACCGCGCGCTCCTTATCGCCCGTGCACAGCATTTTCATCTCTTCTTCGTCCGCCAGCTGATTCCACGGAATTTCATCGATCAAAACGACCGGACGAATCATTTTTTTGCCGTTGAGGGCACGGAAAAGCTTTTCGTTTTCATGATTTCGCTTATCATTTGCCATTTCAGCGTATTTTTCCGCAAGCCCTCTTAAAATCTCGCGATCGTTCATGCGTTTATTCCTCCAATCTCACTTCCGAAATCCGGAACATATCCATCCTCCGCAAGCGCGATCATGCATAAAAGCGCGCCCCAATGATAAAACTTGTCGCTTGTTTTCTTGTCACAGCCCTCGCCGGTGATGCTGTTGTAGTTTTCGTGAACGTGCCTGTGCTCTGTCCATTCCTTCATGAAAATGTGCCGGGATTTCTCGGCAAGGTCGCGTTTTTCCTCCGTCATGCCGCGCTTTGCAAACGCCAGATACACAAGGAAATTAAGCGGCGCCCATACGCGGCCGCGCCAGTATTCCTGATCGAAATAGGCCGGATCGTTTTTGGCAATCGACGGAAGCATCCATTCTGAGTAGAATTCTTCTTGGTTGTAATAGTGTTCCTTCGAAATGCGCTTTATCCTTTCAGGCGCGATATGAGATGAAAACAACGCATAGAAATTGGTCGGCGAAATCCGCCTTGAGAATGCGCCTGTGTCCGTATGGCGGTTATAATAGAATCCGTTTTCTTCGTCCCACAGACTTTCAAGGCCGCCTTCCGCCCTCAAAAGCCGCCTGGTAAGTGTTTTTTCGTCCTGCGGACGCTTGAGAACCCGGGCAAAATGCAAAAGTGTTTCGGTATCCAGTATGAACAATCCCGTAAGGCCCACATCCTCCAGCATCAGGCGGTGGGTATTTGTGTCAAAGGGAACATCGTCATACATCGGCGAATTGTCCAGCCCACTTTCAAGCGCCGCGCCAAACCGTTCGTTTACTCCGGTCACTTCCCAATGATTGCCGTACAGAACCGGAATGGGATTGCTGCCCCACGAAAGCGTTCCGTTTGCATTCATGCGATTTTCGAAAAACCATGTATTCCAGTCAAAAAGCGCCTGATACGTATCCTCAATGAGTTTTTTGTCCTTCATCACGCGCGCTGCTTCCAAAATCATCGCGCTTCCGACGGGCGGCTGAGACCTGTCTGCGCTCACCTGGCCTGTACCGTAGGCAAAATTCGGAACAAATCCCTCTTTAGTGCGTTCGTTCAGAATTTCGCGAAGATTGCTGTTGGCAATCTCCTTTGAACCCAGACTCGCCATAAAACCCGCAAAGAAATTGTCCCAGCAAAACAATACGCAGCCGCCGGAAGTAATGCTCCAAAGTCTGCTGACAGGCGATACCACGCGGTCTTTTCTCGCGTCATAAATCGTATCCCATGCTATAGCGCATTCCATGGCGGAATAAAGCTCGCTGTCCTTTCCAAAGCGCTGATGGCTTTTTAAAAGTTCATTCTTTTTCTTTTCAATAAAAGCCGATGCTTCCTCAAGATTTACGCGCTTATCTACCGAAAACACAATCGGCCGATCGAGTTTCACGGACAAAAACGCCGTCTGCACGGGAATATTTGCGTCCGTCATTTCTTTACCGTTCGTGTAAAAGCGGATTTCCCGATCCGAAGTTTTCCCGATCAGCGCATGGTCTTCATGGATCACATAGCCTTTTCTTCCCCAGAGAAAGCCGCCTTCCAGCACGCACATGGCAGGCCGCGCCTGCTGTTTGATGGGCGTTACCCGTATAACAAGGCGGTCGTTTTCCTGCGCGGATTCCACCTTGATTTCCATTCCGCACCAGGAAACTGTCATTTCGGTATAGCTTCCGTCATAGGCGTGCAGCCCGGGAAACGCCGTTTCCGTCGGCATGCGCCCCGTCTCGCCGGCAAAGCGTCCAATCAGCGTTTCTTTGAGATAGTGTCCGCACGAGTATTCCTTAAACGCAATATTGACCGCAAAACCGTCCGGCATGTGAACGTGCGACAAAACGCTTCTCACATTCCACGTCTGAAAGCCTTTCATGGTTTCCTTTTTCATTTGGGCATATTCCATTGATTCTCCCTCCGCTCATGCTGACCGTTTCTGAAATCCCGCATTTTTTCGTAAAACGCGTACGGCACGGACAAGTTTCCCATGCCCTTTCCGAGTCGGATGTGGGGTTTGTTTTCTCCATGGTCATCGCTTCCGCCGCTTTCAAAAAGCGCATATTTTTTTGCCGTTTCGGTAGCGATACGGGAAATCTCTTCCGAATAGGTGGAGTATCTCGTTTCCATAGCGATAAGGCCGTGCGGAACCGCCATGCGCAAAAATTCGTCCGCTTCATATTCGTCAAACGTCAGATACGGATGCGCAAGCACGGACACCGCATGAATGGACGCCAAAAACCCGATCGCTTCTTCGGATGAAACGCGCTTGGGCGGCGTGTAGTACGGACCTTTTTCATTTAAAAGCGTCCGAAACGCATGCTTGATATCCGTTACATATCCTTTTTTCAAAAGTTCCGCCGCAACCACCGCGCGGTTGATCTGCCCTTCGTGACAAGCGCGGATTTCGTCATAATCGATTCTGTAGCCGTCTTTGGAAAGCGCAGCAATCAGTTTCTTTGTGCTTTCGGTTTTGCGGGCATTTGAGGTTTCCAAAAATGCGTTCACCTTGGGAAAGCTTTCTTCCGTCAGAAAAAGCCCCACAATGTGAATATCCTTATTTTTATAATCAGTTGAAATTTCAACGCCGTTTACGCATTCGATGTTTTTTCCTTTTGCAGCGTTTTGAAACTCACTCAGTCCCTTTACCGTGTTATGATCCGTCAGCGCCACCGCGGAAAGCCCGATCCGAACGCATTCTTCGATAATCCCGCTGGGCGTTTTGGTGCCGTCGGAAAATGTCGAATGCGTGTGCAGATCACATCTTTTCAAAACAGTATCCATTTCTGTCCTCCATGATTTCATAAACCCAGTATACCAGAAACCAAAACCCACCGTCAACCAAAAAACGCCTCTGAAAACAGAAGCGTTTTATATTAACTCATCATTTCATCAATTCTTCCGTCAGGCGCAGAATCTCTGGCGCAACACGCTTCCGCTCTTTTTTTAAGATGCGGTTGTACACGGGGTATGCAAGCGCAAGAACGACCATTCCGATTACACCGATGAGTATGCCCGCCGCGAAAACATGTTCCGCCCATACCATGCACATGCTCATGCCAAGGCCCAAAATCAGCATACCGATAACGCCGATCATGATGGCATACAGGGTT
>JAZSFI010000209.1:0-6515 GCA_045532135.1 Clostridia bacterium
AGTCCGAAAAGTCCTATGACGAAGAAGACGACTCCGACGATGAGGACGACGAGGACGACTTCGACGAGGACGAAGATGAGGATGACGAGGACGAGGACGACTTCGAAGATGAAGAGGAAGAAGATGAGGAAGAAGTAAAGCCCGCCCGCTTCTTCGGAAGAAAAAAGTCCGAAAAGTCCTATGACGACGAGGACGACCTCGACGATGAGGACGACGAGGACGACTTCGAAGATGAAGAGGAAGAGGAAGAAAAGCCTGCCCGCCGCTTCGGAAAGAAAAAAGCCCAAAAATCCTACGATGACGAAGACGATGAGGACGACTTCGAAGATGAAGACGAAGACGATTTCGACGACGAAGAAGATGATGACTTCAACGACGAAGACGACTTCGAAGATGAGGACGACGAAGATGACATCTTCAGCGATTTCGATGACGAAGAAGACGATGAAGACGATTTCGACGACGATTTCAGCGATGACGAGGAAGACGACGAGGACGATGATGACGAACCCGGCTTCTTCATTAATGTTCTCGGCTTCGTAAAGGGCATCCTGATGCTGGTTCTGATCCTTGCAGTCGTAGTGGTCGGCATGCGCGTTCTGGAAGAAAAGAACGTCGTCAGCTGCCAGTGGTTCCGCGATCATCTGGGTTCGGTCGGAACTGCAATCTTCGGCGAAGCTGAAACCCCCACCACCGGAAGCTTAATCGCGGATGACGCGCAGATCATGTAATAACCCTGAGGCGTTTTTCGGATAAAGTTCATTTCCATAAACGCGCCAATCAATGAAAAACGCAGGAAACGGCACAAACGACCGTTTCCTGCGTTTTTGTCTCTAACAATTTCAGGATACCGTATTCAAAGACGGGCGTTATAAACGCATACCGTGTAAAAGGCGCGCAGGCTTTTTAGCCCGCGCGCCTTATGCATTATAGATTCCGTCTTATTTTCCAAGTCCGCCGATGACGCCGGAGAAGAAATCGAGTACTCCGCCCGAAGCCTGATCCGATTCAGTTTCCGCCGCTTCTTCCTCGTAAACATCTTCGTAAACCGGCTCTTCTAAAACAACAACATCTTCTGCTTCATCATCAGTTTCCGCTTCGTCCGTAACCGTTTCAGGCTCCGTTGCGCTTTGCAGCGCCGCAGGATCTGAAACACCTTCCTCAAATCCCTTGACAACGCCCGCAACAAAATTTCCAAGGAAGCCGGAGAAACCATCAGATTCATATATGAACACAACTGTCGGACCGTCCGCTCCGCCGATGATACCGATAGCCTCGGTTTCATTCTCGGTATATCCGACGTCTTCTTCCTCTGCCGGTTCAGTCGTCTCATCAGTCTCCGTCTCCGCTACGGGTTCATCCGCAATTTCAGTCGCTGGCGTCGGCGTGACTTCCGGAGCCGGTGCGGGTTCTGTCGTATCCACAACCTCGGTCTCGGTTACAGGTTCGTCCATAACTTCGGGTACAGGCGTCGGCGTGACTTCCGGAGCCGGTACAGGCTGACCCACAAGCACCGCATCGGTTTCCTTCTGGGAAATGCTCTTTGTCACTTTCGGAAGGAAGGAGCGGGTTTCTTCGCCATCATAGCGGAAATAGAGCGTCACGCAGTTGTAATACCACTCTCCGTCCACCTGATATTCGTACAGATATACGCGGTCGGTGGTCAGAAGCTTTCCATCCTTGTCGAAGGAAGGAAGCAGAGCGTCCACATACAGACCATCGGTTCCGATGCAGTTCATAAACATGTATTCCTTTGTAGCCCAGTTGCCCTCAAACACATTGACATACATAACATCGCCCGGCGCATCAATATAAAAATATCCGTATATAATGCCGGGATTTTGATAAGCAAACGAGGGATCCGCGAGGTATTCAAACACACCCGGGGAAACTTCGCCGCCCTCCAAAAACTCCGTATTCAGCCACGCATGATCGGAGGTAGGCGCATATTCCATGACCATCCAGTTGATGGCGGCTTCATAGTTGTTCCATTCGCCCGGAATGTCCTCAAACGTCACATACTGAACAGCCAGCGCCGACGGCGCTGCCATCAGAAGCACAAGAATCATCGCCATGAGCTTTTTTACCAAGCACATTTTCATAGACAAGCCCCCCTATGGAATCAAAGTTACCTGTATTATACTAAATTTTCCGTCCTGATACAAGAAAAAACGGCCTTTAAACGCATTTTGTCAGGAAATTGTAATGTTTTTATCATCTTCGTATGCGCCGTTGCGCAAAACACATCATTTTCATTCCACGCTGTTTTCTATGGACATTTCACCAAAAATCCTGTATAATAACATCAAATGAGATTTACGGGAGTTGACACAAATGGACTTTAAATCTTCAATCGCTTCTCTGGCGGTCGAGGCCATCAAAACCGCCTTCCCCGGCGCAGAAATCGACATTGAAACTGCTGCCGGCATGCTTGAAACTCCGCCGGATCAGGCAATGGGAGACTATGCGCTTCCTTGCTTTAAGCTTTCCAAAACCTTGAGAAAAGGCCCGCCCATGATTTCGGATGCGCTGGCGCAGCATATTTCCGCGCCCTTCCTCGATCGCGTAGAGAGCGTGAAGGGCTATCTCAACTTCTTCGTGAACGCTGCAACCTATTCCGGAGAAGTGCTCGAAAAGGCGCTCTCCATGGGCGAAAACTATGGAAGCGGCTCAGACGGCGAAGGCAAAAACATCGTCATCGACTATTCCTCCATCAACATCGCAAAGCGCTTCCACATCGGCCACCTTTCCACCACCATGATCGGAAACGCGCTTTATAAGATGTATAAATTCTTAGGCTACAACGTTACCGGCGTCAACCACTTGGGCGATTGGGGCACCCAGTTCGGCAAGATGATCGCCGCCTATAAACGCTGGGGCGACAGGGAAACCGTCATGAAAGGCGGCGTAGACGAAATGGTCAAGCTCTACGTCCGCTTCAACACCGAGGCCAAGGAAAACCCTGCGCTGGACGATGAAGGCAGAGCGTGGTTCAAGGCCATTGAAGACGGAAATCCCGAAGCGCTTGAAATCTTCAACTGGTTTAAGGAAGTCACCCTTGCCGACGCCAACCGCGTTTACGACATGCTGGGCGTAACGTTCGACTCCTATGCCGGCGAAAGCTTCTACAACGACAAAATGCAGCCCGTCATCGACGAACTTCGTGAAAAGAATCTTCTTGTCGAAGACAAGGGCGCGCAGATCGTAAAACTGGACGACTATAACATGCCCCCGGCTATCATCCTGCGCTCGGACGGCGCGACTCTATACGCCACGCGCGACCTCGCCGCAGCGCTTTACCGCCACAAAACCTATAATTTCGACAAAAACCTCTACGTCGTCGCCTATCAGCAGGATCTGCACTTCAAGCAGATTTTCAAGGTCATGGAGCTCATGGGCTGGGATTGGGCCAAGGGCTGCGAGCATGTAAATTTCGGCATGGTCTCCTTTGAAGGCCAGACCCTTTCCACCCGCGAAGGCAGAATCGTGTACCTTGAAGACCTCCTCACTCAGTCCATCGAAAAGGCCGAAGCCATCATCGACGAAAAGAGCCCGAACCTTGAAAACAAAAAGGAAGTCGCCAAAACCATCGGTATCGGCGCGGTCGTATTCTTCGCGCTGTACAACGGCCGCATCAAGGACATCGACTTCTGGTGGGACCGCGCGCTCAACTTTGAAGGCGAAACCGGCCCTTACGTCATGTACACCCACGCCAGAAGCTGCTCTGTTCTGAGAAAAGCCGGCGAATGCGACGCAGCGCCCGATTATTCCGCGCTGAACGCTCCCGAGGCACAGGCAGTTGTCAAGCTCATCGACGCGTTCCCGGACACCATCCGCTTAGCCATTCAGAGAAGCGAGCCTTCCCTGATCACGCGCTTCTCGGTAGAACTTGCCAAGGCATTCAACAAGTTCTATTACGAATCCAGAATTCTGGACGACGACATGGGCGCAAGACGCGCAAAGCTCAACCTTACCATCGCAGCGAAAAACACCATTAAGACCGCGCTCAGCCTGATCGGCATCGGCGCGCCGGAAAGAATGTAAAAATACAACTACCTTTAAGGAGGATGCGCCCATGTATGTAATGAAAATGAAGCCCTATTACCGCCACGGCGAAATGACGCCCTGGGGCGGCAGCATGCTCAAGAATGTTTTCATGAAGGACGCGCCGGAAGACAGATGCGGCGAGAGCCTTGAAGTCAGCGCGCTTTCCGGCATGGAAAGCGTAATCGCAAACGGCGAATACGAGGGCAAAACCTTAAAGGAAGTCCTCGATATGGATTATGAAGCGATCGTGGGCGAAGAAAAAAAGCCCTTCCCTCTGCTTCTCAAAATTCTGGACGCGAAGGAAACGCTTTCCGTTCAGGTGCATCCCGGCGACGACTATGCGCTTCCCAATGAAGGAAAATACGGAAAGACCGAGGCCTGGATGATTTTAAATGCCGAAATCGGCGCAAAAATCGCCTTCGGCTTAAAGCCCACCGATGAACCCCTTTCCGACATCGTTGCGCGCGGCGAGTTTGAAAGCGCGCTTAACTGGGAAATCGCCCGCCCCGGCGACGTGTATTACATCCCCCACGGCATGGTACACGCGCTTGGCGGCGGCGTACAGGTCTACGAAATCCAGCAGTCAAGCGATGCCACCTATCGCTTCTGGGACTGGGGCCGCGTAGGAAAAGACGGAAAGCCGCGCGAGCTGCACACCCAAAAAGCCCTCGACGTCACCCGCCCCGCCCTCAAGGCTGAGCGCACCCCCGGCGCGACCGTGCTTACAGAAGGCGGAAGCGTCACGCACTTTGTTTCCGATGAAAACTTCTCCCTCGCCCGATTGAACGTCGCCGGCCGTATGCCCCTTCCCGAGGGCAAAATGGCCTTTTTGACCCCGATGGGCGAATGTGAAATCGAATGGGACGGCGGCAGCATTTCTCTTTCTCCCTTTGAGACCGCACTTGTCCCCGCGTGCGTAAAAGGCGCATGCGTAATCGGCCGCCTGCCGGTACTCATGTCCGGCATGCCTGATTCCGAAAACGTGAAGGCCGCGCTCGGCTATCGCGCAGAAAACGTAGCCGGCCTCACTGAATAAAAATTACAACAAACACAAGTCAGGAGATGGAAGTATGCCGAAAATTACTTTTATGGGCGCAGGTTCCACCGTATTTGCCAAAAATGTATTGGGCGACAGCATGCTGACGCCCGCCCTCGCAGAAAGCGTCATCGCACTTTATGACATCGACGCCGACCGCCTGCGCGAATCCGAGCTGATGCTCACCGCAATCAACAATAACCTCGGCAACAAAGCCAAAATCGAAAGCTATCTCGGCGTAGAAAACAGAAAAGAAGCCCTCAGAAACGCAAACTACGTAGTAAACGCCATTCAGGTCGGCGGCTATGACCCCTGCACCATCATCGACTTCGAAATCCCCAAAAAATTCGGTCTCAAGCAGACCATCGCCGACACCCTCGGCATCGGCGGCATCATGCGCGCACTCAGAACCATTCCCGTCATGGTCGATTTCGCCCGCGACATGGAAGAAGTCTGCCCCAACGCATGGCTTTTGAATTACACCAACCCCATGGCCATGCTTACCGGCGCAATGCTGCGCATGACGAATGTCAAAACCGTCGGTCTCTGCCACAGCGTCCAGGTGTGCGCCATGCATCTTTTAACCCAGCTCGGCATGGAATACGACGATTCCGTCCAGTGGAAAATCGCCGGCATCAACCATCAGGCATGGCTCCTTGAGCTCACCAAAAACGGCGTAGACCTCTATCCCGAAGTCAAAAAACGCGCGCTCGAAAAGAACGCCAAGGAAAAGCACGGCGATATGGTGCGCCTTGAGCTCATGCGCCGCTTCGGCTATTACATCACCGAATCCAGCGAGCACAACTCCGAATACACCCCCTGGTTCATCAAGGACAAGTATCCGGAGCTCATCGACAAGTTCAATATTCCGCTCGACGAGTATCCCCGCCGCTGCATCAACCAGATCGAAGACTGGAAAAAGCGCCGCGACGAGCTCATCAACGATCCGCACCTCACCCACGAGCGTTCCCATGAATACGCTTCCTTCATCATGGAAGCCATGGAAACCAATAAGCCCATCAAGATCGGCGGAAACGTTTTAAACAACGGCCTGATCACCAACCTCCCCAGAAACGCCGTAGTAGAAGTCCCCTGCCTCGTTGACAAGTCCGGCGTAACCCCGTGCTACATCGGAGACCTCCCCGAGCAGTGCGCCGCTTTAAACTGCACCAACATAAACGTCCAGCTCTTAACCATCGAAGCAGCCCGCACCCTCAAAAAGGACTACATCTATCAGGCCGCCCTCTTAGACCCCCACACCTCCGCCGAGCTCGACATCGACGACACCATCAAGATGGTGGACGCCCTGACCGAAGCCCATGGAGACTGGATGCCGAAGTTTAATTAATCAATGATAGATTTCCAGTCCACAACTCATATTTGATAAACTTTAATTGATTCTATTCCCTGAAGCCGAAAAACCGCCTTGGCA
>JAZSFI010000138.1:0-1840 GCA_045532135.1 Clostridia bacterium
GCTTTTCTGTTTTCGCGGTTTTCGGATTCCATTTCCTTCAAAAGACCGTAGAAATTGACCGTTTTGCCGTTGAATTCGGTAACCGCCGTTGCGGACGCCTTCGAATAGCGGCGAACCAGTTCGCTTTCCTTGATCTGCATGGGCACAAGGCGCTCGTCCTGAAAGCGCTGGGAAGCGCGCATGTTCTGAATGAGGATGGATCCGAATTCGTTTTCAAAATCCTTTACGAACGGAGAAGCCAGAAGCGCTTCGTCCGCCTGCATGGCGATCAGTGAAATCGCAGGAAATTCGGAGTTGAAATAGCGGATTTCCTCATCGTAGAAAGCGTCGGTCGTGTTGACTGTGTTTCGGATGCTTGCGATGGAGCGCATGGTCATGATTTCCATGGTCTTTTCGGAATGGGAAATCCATTCCTTTTTAAGCTCTTCATAGCTCTGCGCGTTTTTGACCTTCTGAACGTGCGCTTCCACTTCCTGCTTGTAGGCGGCAAGGTCGGGTCGGACATAGGGGAGAGAAGAAAAAGTCTGCATAACGGCCTCCTATAATAAAAAAATTAATAGCTTATTTTGCAATATGCGATCTGTCTTCGCAGCCATGTGAATGTAACATGAAGATATTCTTCGTCCGCTATGATGGCGGGATAGGAAAATTCGGCGTTTTTTCCGCCCTTTTCATCCCATTTGAGGTCGGCAAGGGTGTGAAAATGCGAAAACGTCTTTCCGTTGTCCGTGCTTTTCAGAATAACCAGCGGCGTTCGCTCTGCCCAGTTGCCGGACACGGGATTCATTGCGAGAAACAGACCGCGCGGCGTGTTTACAACGTCAATGCCGCTGTTGTTGTTGGGAATCCCGGTGTTTTTTGCTTCTGAAAAGGTTTTTCCGAAATCACCTGAATCAGACCTAAAAATATAGCCGCATGTGGTTCGGAGAAGCGCATGAACGCATCCTTTCCTGCTTTCCCAGAAGGTCGGCTGAATCGCGCCCAGACCGGAAATAAAATTTAGCTCATTTTCGCGGGTGCAGTTGACGGGAATGGGGGAAAGGATGCGGAATTGCCCTCCAAAATCGCACGAAACATCCGCGCGGGGCCGCCATGAATCGGAAGTTTCCACGGAATTCGGCGCAAGCATGCATCCGTTTGAAAGCAGAATCGGCTTGGAGCGGACAGGTCCGACGGCTTCTCCGTAGGGAAGCGGTTTTGTCCACGTTTTTCCTCCGTCAAAGGATTCCATATGCCACGAAAGCCAATCGGGAATCTCGCGCCCGACCTTAAAGCAAACGCGCACGCCCCCCGGAAGAGCAAAAATCACCGGATTCCAATGGGGAACATCATCCACCTTGGCAAGGATTCTCGGTTTTTCCCATCCGTTTTCCGTGCGGCGGGAAAGCCAGATCCCCACATCGTCCGCTTTTTCGTGCCGCCCGGCAAAATAGACGCACAATATGTCGCCATTTGCAAGGCGGACGAGGCTCGAAGCGTGACATTCGGGAAAACATTCTCCATCCTGAAACAGAAATTCGGCGTTCACAGCCTTTACTCCTTATATTTATATAATATATTGTAATTTATACGGAAAGATAAACATCCATCGCTTGTGGAGGGAATCCAATGCGTGGTATAATGCTGAAGATGCAATCCGTCAAAGCATTCGCGCGAAAAACATTCTTTCTTCCGTCTGGAGGGATTTGATTTGGAAGTAACGCTCACGATGTATCTGATCGTTCTGCCGCTTGTGTTTCTGGCAGCGTTTATCGACGCAATCGGCGGAGGAGGAGGACTGATTTCGCTGCCTGCGTATTACCTTGCAGGCCTTCCGCCGCATCTGGCCGCGGGCACAAAC
>JAZSFI010000590.1:0-9152 GCA_045532135.1 Clostridia bacterium
CCGCGTGGGCAGAACCGGCCGCGCCGGCCGCGAAGGCCGCGCTTACACCTTTGTCGTGGGCCGCGAAACCGCGCGCATGTGGGAATACAGAAAGATCACAAAGGCTACCATCCTCTGCGAACAGCCGCCGTCGGGCGAAGACATCAAAAGGGCCGAGGAAGAGCGCCTGATCGAAAAAGCGCAGGAAAAGGCCGCAGGCGAGATTTCCGAAACCACGATTGAAACTGCGAAAAAGCTCATCGAAACCATGGAGCCGGATAAGGCCGTAGCCGCGCTCATTACCATGCTCGAGGAAGCTGTGGGCGAAAAGATCAATCCCGCCCTTGACATCCGCATTCCCGAGCCGCCAAAACCCCAGCCCAAGCCTGTTCCCCAGCGTCCCGCGTTTAACCGCGAAGGCCGTCCGGGCGGCAGATTCCCCGCCCGCCGCGAGGGAGAGAAATTCGACAGATCCCGCAGAGACGGAAAATTCGAAAAGCGCGACCGCTTGGAAAGAAGAAGCGAGGCTGCCGAAGGCCGCAGGGATTTCAGAAAAGACGCCGAAAATATGGATTCTCCCCGTCCGCGCAGGGGCAGAGAGGCCATGAACACCAATACGCCCGCCGCCTATACCGGCAAATGGAAAGGCCCGAGGGATCAGCGAAACCACGACGACAAGCCCTTCGAAAAGCCCTACCGCGCAAAGCGCTTCGATAACCGCCCGAGCGGCAAAGGCAGCGGCGAAGTGAAAAGACGCGAAAACAAGCCGAAGAAGGAAAACTAAGCCGAAAGGCAACCGCATCGCTTCCATTGCAGGGCGGGAGCAAGCCCCCGCCCTACGGTATAAAGAATCTTTTTACGCAAAAAACGCAGCGCATGCATCTGCGCTGCATTTATCCATATTATAAGGAAGATTTATTTCATTTTCCACGCGGAAAGCTTTTCACCTTTTACCATAAACGCTCGTTTTGCAATCCCCGCCATCGGGTCGTCGGAGTGGGAGTCGGAATAGAAATCCTCAATTTCCATTCCGGGAAATTCCCGGCGAAACCGAACGACCTTTTCCTGTCCGTGGCAGTTGGGGCCAAAGTATTTTCCGGTTTTGAAATCGACGGGAGACGCGATTAAGTATTTGATGCCGAGCTTTTCGATCATCGGGCGCACGATGAATTCCGGCGACGCCGACGCGATGAGATCGTCTTCCCTGCGCGTTTCGAAATAGAATTTCTTGATCCGGCATTCGTTTTTCTTCCAGAAATCCGAGAGCAGCTTTTCGGGGTTTTTAAGGTCGGTCAGAAAGGCAAACATGTGCTCCTTGAATTTCTGCTTGTCCTTTTTAAGAAGAAATACTGCCTCAAACGCAAGGCGCGGAAGCCTGATGAGCATTCTGGGCGTTCTTAAAAGGCAATACACATAAAAACGTGCGGTGGAATCGCCGTCAAAAATGGTTTTGTCAAAATCATATGCGTTCATACTGTCACCTCGGTTTGTAAGTTCAACATTTGTCCGTAAAATCCCTTCATTTTTTTAAAGGAGGCGAGAAATTTGCTTCTTGACCTGTTTTCAAACCCCATGGATACATTGATGAGCCTGCTTATATCGCTGCCGGGCATTTTTCTTGCTTTGAGCGCGCATGAAGCCGCGCACGGCTGGGTGGCTCTGAAATGCGGCGATCCGACCGCCAAAATGATGGGACGGATCACGCTGAATCCCTTAAAGCACATCGATCCCATCGGATTTTTGTGCATGCTGTTTGCGGGCTTTGGCTGGGCGCATCCCGTGCCGGTCAATCCCAACAATTTCAGAAATTACAGAAGAGACGACTTGAAGGTCTCCCTTGCCGGCATCACCGCAAATCTGATTTTGTTTGTGTTCGGCTTTCTGGTTGCAGCGGGGCTGATCACCTGCGCCTACACTTCGGCGCCGAAATTTGATTCGATGGATGCCTACGTTGAATATCTGGAGGAAAATTACCTCGTGGACGAGGACGGCTTTGCCCGCGAAAACATCACCGCCGTCTGGAAGGACGGGGAAGACACGCTGGTGTCCGTGATTTCCGCCGGAGAACACGCTTTTGTCGTGAACGAAGGACGCGCAAAAACGGTGTATTATACCGCCGAGCCCAAAATGTTCTTTTCGGACGACACGCTGTCTCTGGGCTTTTTCCTTGTGTCGAATCTGTGGGGCAAGGCCGCCGAGATCGCGTTTGAAATGCTGATTTCCTTCATATATTTAAACCTCGGTCTTGCGGCGTTCAACCTGATTCCCGTGCCGCCGCTGGACGGCTATCATGTTTTGAACGACCTCGTTTTAATGCGCTCCCTGTTTGCCGATTACAAGGCGCAGCGCATGGGAACGGGCATCCTGTTTGCGCTCATCATGCTCGGAAACATTTCGCCTGCGCTGGATATCATCTCCATTGTCATCGGCTTTGTCAGAGGGCAGATGCTGGGCGCGTTCACCTCCATCTGGCAGGCGCTTGCCGGAATTTTGAACATCATTTGACGGGCGGGACGATATGGCATACGTAGTAGACTTAAAGCAGTACGAGTATTCGGGGCCGCTGGATCTGCTTTTGGACATGATTTCGCATGCGAAGATCGACATCAAGGACATCTTCATCTCCGAAATCACCGAGCAGTATCTGGAATCGATGAGCCAATTAAGCGACCTTGATATGGATTCGGCCAGCGAGTTTCTGCAGATGGCGGCGACGCTTCTTGAAATCAAGTCGCGCGCGCTTCTGCCCAAGCCCCCGGCGGAAGAGGATCCGGACGCGGAAAGCCCGGAGGAAGCCCTCATCAGACAGCTCGAAGAATACAAGCGGTTCAAGGAAATTTCGCAGGAGATGAAGCAGCTGGAGGAGGAGGCGAAAAGCCTGCTCACCAAGCTTCCCGAAGAATATCCGCTTCCGCCGCCCACGATCGAGCTTACGGGACTGACCCTTGCCGGACTTACCAGAGCCTTCGCCCGCGTTTTAAAACGCCTTGAGGAGCAGGCTGAAAACGAGCAGTTTGAGAAATTCTCCAAGGCGGAGATGCGCAAAGAAGTGTTCACCGTCGGTCAGTGCATGGCGCGCATCCAAAAGCGCATTAAATCGGGCCCGGTCAATTTCTTCTCTCTGTTTGAGGATGCGCCCACAAAGGAAGAGGTCATCACGGTTTTTCTGGCGCTTCTGGAGCTTTTAAAGCTCAATAAAGCCCGCGCCGAACAAAAAAGCGAATACGAAGACATCATTATATCGCAGGCTTCATGAGAAAAAAGGTTTGCTGCAGACGCAGCAAGCCTTTTTTCTGTAAAAACAGCCGAACCCCGACGCAGGCCGGGGGCTTGATCCCGCCGAAATGCGCACGAATAAACGCGCTGAGGCATTCTTTTTTTTCGAAGATATATATCATTTTTTAAAGAAAAGGTATATAATGAAAGCAAAAAATCAACCACGGAGGAAAAACACATGTCTGACAATGCAAATATTCTTTCTCAGGCAAGACAATGGCTTGAAGCGCACAGGGAAGAAATGATTTCCGATCTGCGCGATTTTGTTTCCATCCGTTCGGTCAGCCGCGCAGATCTGGCGGAAAACGGCGCGCCCTTCGGCGCGGAATGCCGAAGGATGCTGGACTATGCGCTTTTAAGAGGCGAAAAATACGGCTTTGACACGGCAAACGCCGACGGGCATTACGGAAAAATCATGATGGGGAACGATGAAAACTCCATCGGCATGATTGCGCATCTGGACGTCGTTCCGGAAGGCGTCAACTGGATTCATCCGCCGTATGGCGGCGTGGTCGAAGGCGATTTCATGTTTGGCCGCGGCGCTTCCGACAACAAGGGCAGCGCGATTGCGTGTTTGTATGTGATGCGCATGATTAAGGAAATGAACCTTCCCATGAAGCATGGTCTTCGGCTGATTCTCGGCTGCTCCGAGGAAACCGGCATGCAGGATATGGATGCCTACAATGCGCGCGAGAAAGCTTCGGTTGTAACGCTCGTTCCCGATGCGGCGTTCCCGGTTTGCTATGCGCAAAAAGGGTCGCTTACGGCGCATGCGGAGATTGCGCCGGGCGAGGATATCATCTCCTTTGACGGCGGCGAAGTGGACAATATGGTTCCGCCGGTTGCAAAGTGCGTGTTGAATAAAGATTTTGAGTGCGTCAAAAGCGCTCTTTCGGATAAAAACCTGCTGTCTGAAAAGATCGAATTGGCTTTGGAAAACGGAAAGCCCTGCGTGATTGCCCACGGCGTTGCGTCGCATGCGGCCAGTCCCGAAAACGGCGTGAGCGCGATTCACATGCTGGCGGACGCGGTTTTGAAATCGGGTCTTGTCAAAGGACAGAGCGAAACGGCGCTTTCGGCCATTTCCTTCATTTCTCAGGGCTTCTACGGCGAACACGCCGGCATCGGATGCGAAGATGCGGACACGGGCAAGACGACCATGGTCATCGGAATTGCAAGAACGCACGAAAACGCCGTGGAGGTTCACGCCGACTGCCGCCTGTCCATCAAGGCAAATCTTGAGGAAAACAGAAAAAGCATGACCTGCGCCATGGAAAAAGCGGGCTTCACCGTAACCCTCATGGAGACGACCGACCCCGTGTACATCCCCAAGGACGATCCCATGGTGCTTGCGCTTATGAATGCATACCGCGAAATTACGGGCGACGATGCGCCCGCCTACACAATGGGCGGCGGCACATATTCCAGATGCCTTAAAAACGCGATCACCTTCGGCCTTGGCATGCGTTCGTTCAGCGCCCGCCCGGAAAATCTGCCCGCAGGTCACGGCGGAGCGCACGCCCCGGATGAATTCCAGTCCATCACCGCACTTTTTGAAAGCACGCTGGTCTTTTTAAGCTCGGTTCTGAAACTGGACAAAATCGTATAAACGCATACGTGCCGATTTACAAAACATACGATTTTTCCCCGATACGTTTCATTTCCCGCCACAGGGGAGGCGTTTCGCCTCCCGCAAATCCGCGCTGCGCAAACACAGCAAAAGATGTAATCCGGCGCCTGCCGCGCGCCCGCTTCATCCTCTTTCTGAAATTTATTAACAATCCCAGGCTGTTTCCAAATGGAAACGGCCTCTTTTTGGCGTTTTTTTGTCAGGGGTGTTCGAAACCCGAATACAGCATTGTGTAATATTTAGTATAAAATCAGCTTGCGCGCAAAAAAAAATAGGCATTATTCCTAAAATTGATAAAGAAAATAAAAAAAACGTCTTTACAAACGGGTACACGAGTGCTATAATAAATTATAACTCCTGCTTGAGGGTAGCCTAAGTCGGGAGTTTTTCCCATCGGCGCATACCTTTCATGTCGCCTAATTCGGAGAGGAGATGGCTGTATTGGTCAAAAAAGCGAAGGCTATTAAAGCCAGTAAGAGCGGAGCAGAGAGCACGGGTTCGTCTTTTGACAATCTGGAATTGTTCCTTCTGCACCTTCCCACTACAATCTGGTATCTGATTTTCTGCTACGCGCCGATGTTCGGTGTAGTCATTTCGTTCTTCGACTATACGCGTGAAGCAGGCAGAGGATTCCTGTATAACCTTTTCATCACCAGCAGATGGAACGGTATCGGAAACTTCAGAGCTTTGTTCAATTCCATTTATTTTGAGCCCATGCTCAGAAATACGCTGGTATACAACTCCATCTTCATCGTTCTGGGCGTTCTGGTTCCGGTAACGCTGGCGATCATCATTTCGGAATTGTACTCCAAGCGTCTTGCCAAGGTTTGCCAGACGGCGATGTTCCTTCCCCACTTCCTGAGCTGGGTAGTTATCAGCTACTTCGTATTCGCGTTCTTCTCTCAGGATCAGGGTCTTGTAAACAACATTTCAAAGGCGATCGGCATCGGAGATCCGAGACACGGTTGGTATAACGATGTCGGCTTCTGGAAATGGTTCCTCGTCTTCCTCAATCAGTGGAAGGGCGTAGGCTACGGCATGGTCGTTTACATGGCTTCCATCAGCGGTATCGATCAGGAAATGTACGAAGCGGCGCTCATCGACGGCGCTTCCAAGTGGCAGCAGACGAAATACATTACGATTCCCATGCTTCGCCCCATCGTTTCCATCATGTTCATCATGTCCATCGGCTCCATTTTCCGCAGCGATTTCGGTCTGTTCTATCAGGCGACCAGAAACTCCGGTCCGCTTACCGATATTACCCAGACGATCGACGTTTATGTATATAAAGCGTTGATCGATAAGCCCAACATCAATCTTTCCGCCCCTGCTTCGCTGCTTCAGTCTGTCTGCGGCTGCATAACGATTGTTATGGCGAACATTGTGGTTAAGAAGATCGATCCCGAAGCGGGTCTGTTCTAAATTACCGGATGGAAAGGAGATAAGACAATGGCTAAAAAATCCCAAGCGAAAAACGCTACGCTAAAATATCTTCGCGTGCATCCGGTTACAAACGTTTGCTTCAGCGCGATTTTCATTGCACTTGCGCTTTTGTGCTTCATGCCCGCGCTTCTGGTTCTGATTGTATCGTTCTCTTCTGAACACTCGGTTTTGATGAACGGTTACAGCTATTTCCCCTCTGAATGGAGCGTTGCGAGCTATGTATACCTTGCCCGTCAGAGCGGTTATATCGGTCAGGCATTTTTGAACTCCATCGGCATTACCGTGGTCGGTACGCTCATTGGTCTGATCATGTGTTCCACGATGGGATATTCCGTTTCCCGTCCGAACTATCGTTTGAAGGGCTTCTTCACCTGGTTCATTTTTATCCCCATGCTTTTCTCGGGCGGTCTTGTAGCTTCCTACATGATCAACGTTCAGGTTCTGGGACTTAGAAACACCTATTGGGCGCTCATTCTCCCGATGTGCTGCTCCTCGTTCTATGTCATCATCATGAGAACCTTCTTCCAGACCACCGTTCCTGATGCGATCATCGAATCGGCCAAGATCGACGGCGCAAAGCAGATCAGAATTTTCCTTCAGATCGTTCTTCCGATCTCGCTTCCGTCCATCGCAACCATCGGCCTTTTCTATACCTTCGCCTACTGGAACGACTGGATGCTCGCCAAGTACTATCTGAACAGTAACGCGCAGGACAAGTACCCGCTGCAGTACGTTCTGATCACGCTTGAGAACAACATCGACTTCTTAACCCGTAACAGCCAGTTCATGGGCGCGGACGCCAGCAACGAAGTTCCGTCCGAAACCGTACGAATGGCGATGGTTATGGTTGCGGTTATTCCGATCGCGTGCTCCTATCCCTTCTTCCAGAAGTATTTCATCTCCGGTCTTACGATCGGCGCGGTAAAGGGATAAGTTTTTCCAAGGTTATAGCGGTAAAAATACCGTTGTAATAATAAAAAAGGAGGGTTTCCATTATGAAGAAACTCATGGCTCTCATTCTGGCAGTCCTGATGGCTCTTTCTTTCGGCGCTATGGCCGAGGACGAAGTGATTAAGCTTCGTTGGGCCTGCGGCACCGGCGGCACCGCCCCGATCGAGAACGCTCTGGTAGTTGAAGCGCTCAACAAGATCAGCCGCGAAAAAATCGGCGTAGAAGTAGAGTATATCTATTTCACCAACGATCAGCTCCTCAACGAAATCGAACTGGGCGTAGAGTATGACATCTACTTCACCTGCTCCTGGTACAACGAGACCAACGGCGCGATCGCTTCCGGCCTGTTCGCCAACATCGCTCCCGTTCTGAAGGATTACCCGGGCGTTTACAATGCGATGTCCGAGGCGATCTGGGCTCTGTGCACCACTCCCGATGGCGGCATCTATGCGATTCCCAACAGAAAAGACTATGCCATCATCAACTACTTCTCCTATCCCGTAGAGATCGCGGAAGAGCTCGGCTACGAGTTCCCCGAGAAGATCGATGATTGGGATGTAATGACCGACTTCCTCGTTGACTGGAAAGCCACCCTTCCCGAGAACGAATATCCCGTTCTCCTCGGCGGCGCAGTTCGCGGCATGGATTCCGCTTTCGACCACATCAACCGTGATGTAAAGATCGGCTGCACCTACGGCACCACCAAGGTTATCTCCATGTTCGAAGACGAAGAGATGATGAAGAAGTTCCAGCTTCTCGGCGAGTGGTACGACCTCGGCCTCATCAACCCCGAAGCTCCCACCACCACTGAAAATGCTATCCCCGCTACGGCTCTCCGCCTCGACTCCAAGCAGGCATGGCCGGGATACAGCTACGATGGAAGCCACGGCTACAAGACCGGCATGATCCGTTACTTCGGCCCCGGCGTTTCCAAGGACGGCGTACAGGGCTCCATGAACGCTATCGGCAAGGCTCTTGAAAAGGATCCCGAGAAGCTTGATGCTGCTATGAAGGTATTCGAGCTTATCTTCACCGATCAGCTCTACAAGGACACCCTCCGCTACGGCGTTCAGGGCTATCACTGGGACTATGCCACCGAAGCTGACACCTCCGTTGAAGAACTCATCGGCAAAGTTGTTGTTCGCAAGGACGGCGCTTCCGACAACTACAATCCCTGGGCCTTCGCTCAGCCCGACTACTTCGGAACTTCTTTCGTTGCTACCGCAGATGAACTCGCTGGCAAGACCGAACTCGTTCTCGACCAGTACGAGCAGTACTTCGATCTGATCGCTGCTGAACCCACCGCCTCTGCTCTGGGCGCTTTCACCTGGGACATGACCGGCTGGGATACTCAGATTGCTGAGATCAAGAACATCTACTCCGAGTACTATGCGTCCATCGCCACCGGCGCTATCCACATCGACGAAGTATACGACGAGATGATGGGCAAGCTGAACGCTGCTGGTCTCCAGGAGATCATTGCTGACGCTCAGGCTCAGCTCGATGCTTACCTCGGAAAATAATTTGAGATTTAAATCTTGAATTTATTCTGAACAAAAAAGGACGCCGCACGGAAGAGCGGGGGGTTTTCTGTGCATGGAATAAAGAATGCACGCAAAAAGATTTTTGATATAGGATGACAAAGTAGGGCGGGGGCTTGCTCCCGCCGAAAGGAATGGCATGCATAAAGGCAGGCGCAAGGTACAAACAGTTTAAGAAAAATTCAAACCATGGAATAAATTCAATAGTTTGCGCGGCGGGAGCAAGCCCCCGCCCTACGCCAAACATGCAAAGCAGCGATCCTCCGCCAAAGGCTTCTCCTTGAGGGGAAGCTGTCGCCAAAGGCGACTGATGAGGTGTCCCTTCGGCGAAC
>JAZSFI010000487.1:0-3230 GCA_045532135.1 Clostridia bacterium
GATTGCTAAAAGCGTAAAGAAGCCCCTTCCCTTCCCGAGATCAGTGAAACGGATTTAAGCCGCCACTACACGGAACTTGTCAAGCGCGTGCACGGCGGAAACTGCGGAGTCTACCCGCTCGGCTCCTGCACGATGAAATACAATCCCCGAATCGATGAGGAAATGGCTGCGCTCCCCGGCTTTGCAAACGTTCACCCCCTCGCACCCGACTATGCGACCGAGGGCTGCAAAGAGGTTTTGGAAACCGCAAAAGCGCTTCTTGGCGAAATCACCGGCATGGACGACATGACCTTCCAGCCTGCGGCAGGCGCGCACGGCGAATTTACGGGCGTTCTTTTAATCAAGCAGTATCATGACGCCAGAAATGATAAAAAACGCACAAAGATCATCGTGCCCGATTCCGCCCACGGCACCAACCCGGCAACCGCTGCCATGTGCGGCTACACCGTTGTCAACATCCCCTCCGCGCCCAACGGCTGTGTGGATCTTGACGCGCTTAAAGCGGTGCTCGGCGACGACACGGCAGGCCTTATGCTCACAAACCCCAACACGGTAGGGATTTTTGACGAAAACATCCTTGCAATCACGCGTCTTGTCCACGAAGCGGGCGGCCTGTGCTATTATGACGGCGCAAACCTGAACGCCGTTATGGGCGTGGTTCGCCCCGGCGACATGGGCTTTGACTGCATCCATTTAAACCTCCACAAAACCTTCGCAACGCCCCACGGCGGCGGCGGCCCCGGGAGCGGCGCAGTCGGCTGCAAAGCGCATCTTGCGCCCTATCTTCCCGCGTCCAAGCTCATGACCGGTAAGGAAGCCCTTCAGGTCAAATCCTTTGCCGGCAATTTCTTAGTCGTCGTAAAGGCGCTCACCTACATCCTGACGCTCGGAAAAGAGGGCATCCCGGAGGCTGCAAAGAACGCAGTTCTCAACGCCAACTACTTAATGCGCAAAATTCAGGGCACGTTCGAGCCCGCGTTTGACCGCATCTGCATGCACGAATTTGTACTGGATTTAAGCGCGTTCAAGAAGGAAACCGGCGTAAGCGCGCTGGACGTCGCCAAAACGCTCATCGACAACGGCATGCATCCCCCGACGATGTACTTCCCCTTAATTGTCCACGAAGCGCTTATGCTCGAGCCCACGGAGACCGAATCCCGCGAGACCCTCGACTGGGCTGCCGAGGTATTCAGAAATCTCTACAAGCTCGCGCACGAAGATCCCAACTACATGCACGCCTCCCCCCACAAAGCCCAGATCGCGCGCCCCGACGAAGTCAAAGCCGCGAGAAACCCGATTCTCAAATACCAGGCGTAATAAAAACGGAGCTGTTTCATATCGAAGCAGCTCCAAATTTTTAAACTATTTTTTAGCCGTAGGGCGGGGGCTTGCTCCCGCCGTAAACTTTCTTCCTGTTGATCGACATTATTACGTCAACATGCATATCTTCGGCGGGAGCAAGCCCCCGCCCTACTATGTCTATCAAGCAAACAGCGCAGAAAACGATTCTTACTTCGTTTCTCCTGTTGCGTTTTATGTACAAACGCCGTATAATAGATGCAATCATTATACAGGAGATGATACAAATGGCAATTTCCGAAAAAGCCATGGCGCTCATTGAAAAAATGCAGCAAAACGAGGTCACCGAAAGCGTGATCTATAAAAAGATCGCTCGCTTTGCAAAGGGCGAAGAAAACAAAAAGACGCTCCTTCGCCTTTCAAAAGAAGAAGCGGCTCACGCCGAAATCTGGAAAAAATACACCGGCAAGATGCCGAAAGCGCAAAAATTCAAGGCCTTCTGGTTTGCGCTCGTTGCGCGTATTCTGGGCTTCACCTTCGCCGTAAAGCTCATGGAAAAGGGCGAAGAAGGCGCGCAGGACGAATACGAGACCCTTTTAAGCGAAATCCCCGAAAGCGCTGAAATCCGAACGCAAGAAGAAGAGCACGAGCATGCGCTGCTTGACATGCTGGACGAAGAACGCTTAAACTATGTAGGCAGCATGGTGCTTGGGCTTAACGATGCATTGGTCGAGCTCACAGGCTCCCTTGCAGGCTTCACATTCGCCATGCAGAACACGCGCCTGATTGCCTTATCCGGCCTCATCATCGGAATCTCCGCAACCTTCTCCATGGCCTCTTCCGAATTCCTCGCAGGCAGAAGCGAAGGAAGACCCGACGCGCTCAAATCCTGCTCCTATACGGGCATCGCCTACTTAATCACCGTCGTCGCGCTCATTCTTCCCTATCTCCTCTTCCCGGCAGACCAGTACGATTTAGCTCTTATCTGCATGCTGATCGTCGTCGTTCTGATCATCGCGGGTTTCACCTACTACACCTCCGTCGCGCAGGAAAAGCCCTTTAAATCCCGTTTCCTCGAAATGGCCTTAATCAGCATCGGCGTCGCCGTCGTATCCTTCTTTGTCGGTATTCTCGCCAAGAAGTTTCTGGGCGTAGATCTGTAAAGGAGAAAATTCCAAAATGAGCGAACCCATCACCGTCATTCCTTACCTTTCCTTTCAGGGAAACTGCGAAGAAGCCATAACCGCCTATATACAGGCCTTCGGCGGAAAAATCCTGTATCTTTCCCGTTGGACGGATCAAACCTGCAAAAATACCCCCGAGCTGATCGGCAAGGTAATGCACACGGAATTCATGATCGGTCAAACGCGCATGTCGGCAGGCGATAATCCTGAAAGCGCACCGCCAAACGAAACCGTCAAATTTATGATCCACACCTCTTCTATCAAAGAAGCCCAACGCGCCATCACCGTTTTAGCCAGCGGCGGCAGAATTCTCTCCGCCCTCAAACCGCATCCGAAACCCGACGATGCAGGATGCGGATCAATCACTCAGGATCGCTTCGGTTTCGTCTGGATCATCACCTGTCCGAATCCCGAAAAACAATGAATCGTAAAAGAACAGAGAATAGTCCCAATGCTATTCTCTGTTCTTTTTCAATTATTCTTCCCTACGGTTCCGCGTTGTTCCCCTTAAAACCAACTCAGGCGTCGTAATATAAGTCTGAATCTGCGTTCCGGGATGCTTGAGTTTTTTAAGGACGAGTCTCCCCGCCTCCTGCCCCATTTCGTACATATTCACATTCACCACTGTCATCTGCGGCTCTGTGAACATAGAAAACGGGTAGGAGTCAAAAGTGATCAGGGCCATATTCTTAGGAATTTCGATGCCTTTTGCCATTAATGCCTGCATAAGCCCCAGCGCAATCGGGT
>JAZSFI010000175.1:0-1967 GCA_045532135.1 Clostridia bacterium
AACGGAATCAATACGCATAAAGGCGCGGTTTACGCTTTTTGCCTGCTGGCGGGCGCATTCGGAAGAAACTTATACGAAGCTTTCCTGACGCCTGAAGTCATTTGCAAAACCGCTTCCCGCCTCTGCGAAAAATCATGCATGTCTTCCCTTTTGAGCGCATCCCGTTCACCCGTCACCCACGGGGACGAAGCCTATAAGCGCGCGCATCTTTCGGGTGCCCGCGGTGAAGCGCTTTTAGGGTATCCGGGCATAGTAAAAACCGCGCTTCCCGCGCTTGAAACAGCCCTTCAAAACGGGCATACGGAAAATGACGCGGGCGTGTACGCGCTTTTGTGCCTTATTTCGCAGACAGACGATACCTGTCTTTTCCACCGCGGCGGTTTTGAAGGTCTCTTATATGCAAAAGGCCTTGCTTTTGAAGCATTGAAGAAAGATTTCATAAAAAACGCCGGCGAAATCGACAGAATTTTTATCAATAAGCGTTTAAGTCCCGGCGGATGCGCCGATTTACTGGCCGCCGCCATGTTCATAAAAATACTCACAACAACGAAACGGGAGGAATACACATGCGAGTAATCCAAGCCGAAACCATCAAGTCCACCATCTACGACCTCATTCTCAAAGCCAGCTATGACATCGGACAAGACGTATACAACTGCGTCAAGAACTGCGCCGAATGCGAAAAGTCGCCCAGCGGAAAAGTCGTTTTGGGTCAGCTGATTGAAAACTATGACATCGCTGCCCGTGAACGCGTCGCCATCTGCCAGGACACCGGCATGTGCGTCATTTTCATGGATATCGGCCAGGACGTGCACATTGAAGGCGGAGATTTCACCGAGACAGTAAACGCTGCCGTCCGCGCCGCTTATACCGAGGGTTATCTGAGAAAGAGCGTTGTCCGCGATCCCCTGTATGACCGCGTAAACACCAAGGACAACACCCCCGCCATCATTCACACCCGCATCGTTCCGGGCGACAAGATTGACATTCTCGTAACCCCCAAGGGCTTCGGAAGCGAAAACATGTCCGCCATCAAGATGCTGGTTCCCGCAGACGGCGAAAACGGCATTGTCAAGTTCGTCGTTGACACCGTGAAAAACGCCGGCCCCAACCCCTGCCCGCCCATCATCGTTGGCGTCGGCATCGGCGGCACCATGGAAATGGCCACCATTATGGCAAAGCGCATGACCGCGCGCGCCATTGACACCGTAAATCCCGATCCCAAGTATGCAGCGCTTGAGGACAAGCTTCTTGAAAAGATCAACAAGCTCGGTATCGGCCCTGCCGGCATCGGCGGAAGCACAACTTGTCTCAAAGTCAACATCGAAACCTATCCTACGCACATCGCCGGCATGCCCTGCGCGATCAACATTGTCTGCCACGCTGCGCGCCATGCGCACGCCGTCATTTAAAGGAGGTTCATTCGTATGGAAAATATCCGCGTAAATCTTCCGCTTGACAAAGAACAGCTGAAAACCCTGCGCGCGGGCGACACCGTGCTTTTATCCGGCGTAATGTACACCTCCCGCGACGCCGCACACAAGCGTCTGGTTGCCTGCCTTGAAGAAGGCCGTCCCCTTCCTTTTGACATTAAAAATCAGCTGATTTATTACGTTGGACCCTGCCCGGCGCCTCCCGGTCACGCTGTCGGATCCGCAGGCCCCACCACTTCCTACCGCATGGACGCCTATACCCCCCAGCTGCTTCACGCAGGTCTCTTGGGCATGATGGGCAAGGGCAAAAGAAACGACAAGGTCGTTGAAGCCATGAAGGAAACCGGCGCCGTATACTTCGGCGCAGCCGGCGGCGCAGCGGCTCTTATTTCTCAGAGAATTCTTTCCGCTGAAGTCATCGCTTATGAAGATCTCGGTGCAGAAGCGCTCCACCGCTTTGAAGTCAAGGATTTCCCGGCAGTTGTTCTCATCGATTCCGAAGGCAACAACGTCTACGTTGAAGGCCCCAAAAAG
>JAZSFI010000401.1:0-4917 GCA_045532135.1 Clostridia bacterium
GCATTTCGAAAAAACCGGCACATTAGCAAACTTGAAGAAACGAAATAAGTTATCATAAATAAGCTTTACGCGTGCGTGGTGGATGTGATATCATCATATCCACCACATGTTTTTAGGAGAAGTTTTCATGAAAGTACGCAATATGACCGTGGGAAGTCCGCTGAAGCTTTTATTGGCCGTGGCGTTTCCCCTGATGATCGGAAACGTGTTCCAGCAGATGTACACAGTTATCGATGCGCAGGTGCTCGGACGGGCGGAAGGCTATGAAACGCTGGCGGCGCTGGGCACGTGCGACTGGCTGAACTGGCTGTTTTTCGGGCTGATTCAGGGTCTTACCATGGGCTTTACGATTCCGATGGCGCAGGCATTCGGCGCAAACGACGAAAAAACCTTAAAACGCTCCGTTGGCAATTCAGCTGTTTTGGGCTTGATTGTTTCGACAGCGCTTGCGCTTTTTGCGATTTTCGGCGTACCCATATTTATGAACCTTTTGAAAGTGGAGCCGGAGCTCAGACCCATTGCGACCAAATATGTGCGCGTTTTGTTTGCTGCGCTGCCCGTGGTCATGTGCTATAACCTGCTTGCAGGCATTTTAAGAAGCATGGGCGACGGAAAAACTCCGCTTTACGCCATGGCGATAGCGTCGGTCATCAATATCGGCCTTGACTATCTGTTTGTCATGGGTTTTCGTTGGGGCGTTATCGGCGCTGCTGCGGCGACCATTATTGCGCAGATGGCATCATGCGTATTCTGTTTGGCAAAGCTTAAAAATGGCGCCATGGCGCGTCCGGCGAAAGCGGACTTTCGCCTGCAGGCGGATATGTGCAAAAAGCTTATTTCCCTTGGCGTACCCGTAGCCGCGCAAAATATGATTATTGCCGTCGGCGGCATGATTATTCTGCGCGTGGTCAATCCTTTGCGCGCGGTGTTTATGGCGGGCTATACGGCAAGCTCCAAGCTTTACGGCGTGCTTGAAATCGCCGCCGTATCTTTTGGCTACGCCACAAGCGCATACGCCGGTCAGAATTTCGGCGCAGGCAAGCGCGATCGCATCTGGAAGGGCGTTCACATGGCGGCAATCATGGGCGTGGTCACTGCGATTTTTATCGCCGCATGCATGTTTTTGTTCGGAAGGCCGATTATTGCTTCCTTCATTTCCGGTGAAGACGCCGGGAATGTGCAAAAAAGCATCGGAATCGGCTGCGAGTTTTTGTATATCATGAGCGGCGCGCTTCCGATTTTGTATCTTCTTTACGTCTACCGCGCCGCTCTTCAGGGCATGGGAAACACATTGATGCCGATGCTCAGCGGCTTTGCAGAGCTCGTCATGCGAACGCTTGCCGCGCTCATCCTGCCTGATTTGATTGGCTATCAGGGCGTGTTCTGGGCGGAGGTTCTCGCGTGGTTCGGCGCGGATCTGATTCTGATTCCGGCGTATTATCTGACGATGAAAAAAATCCCAAAATCATAATAAGAAAGCGCCTGCCTTGCACGGCGCTTTTCTTATGGAAAAAACCAGATCCATCCTGCATTTACGGCTGCTAAAATTTAATGATAAACATTAAAAAACAATTGACAAACATTAATTTATGCGCTATACTGATCGCAGAAAAGCAAACAGGAGGATGTAAAATGAAGGGCATGAATACGCTTGGTGCGGTCATTACGAAAATTCTGGAGATTTTCCATTGGATAGGCGCGGCGCTTTTGGCTGCTGCGGCGTTTCTTTCCAAGGTGAAACCCGAATGGGTGAAGTATTTTGTCGGCGTTGAGGGAAAGGACTGCTGCGGGGTGAACCTTGAGGTGTACGGGTTTGAGGTCAATGCTCCGATGACGGATGGAAATATGGACATGACGACGTTTATGCTGTTTGGAATCGGCGGCGTATTGATTCTCTGCGTCATGGCGATGATTTTCAGAAATCTCTGTCTGGTCTTCAAAAAGTCTGAAAATGCAACGCCGTTTCAGAAGGAAAATGTTCGTCTGATGCGTGAAACCGGCATTTTCGCCATTGCCGTTCCTGTCATCGGGCTGATTATGAGCGCAATTATTCGCTTGATTACGGGTGTGGAAACTGCTGAAATCGCCATTGATATGGGCGGCATTTTTATGGGAATCATCATTTTGTGCCTTACGCAGTTCTTTGTTCACGGAGTCAAGCTCGAAAAAGATGTGGACGGGCTTGTATAAGGAGGATTTATGGGAAAAATTGTTCTCCGGTTGGACCGCATGATGGTGGAAAGAAAAATGTCGCTGAACGAGCTTGCCGAGCGCGTGGGCATTTCCAACGTCAATCTGTCTAAAATTAAAAACAACAAAGTAACGGCGGTGCGCTTTTCCACCCTCGCGGCGATCTGCGAAGCGCTGGCGTGCGAAGCCGGAGACATACTTGAATATCAAAAGGACGAATGAAAAATGCGCTGTCTTTCCAAAAGGACAGCGCATTTTTTATCGGAGGGAAAACGCGATTTCCCCGTCCGGGGTTTTATAGGGATACACAAATCCGTCCGGGAAGCGCTCGGAAAATTCGCCTTCGATTTTGAGAACATACGGCGTGTTTTTATAAACGCGCACGTTTTTTATTTCCAGGCTGATTTTCGCTTTGTCGATCAGTTCCGCCGTTCCGATTCTGCCTTCCCAGAGGACTTCGCCCGTATTCTGCTCGGTCAGAAAAACGCCGATCATGGAGCGCGAGGTGCGGTTTACGCCCTCGGATGCGACAGGCATGGAAAATTCGGCGAGCAGGGCATCCTCTTCAAAGGTGAAGGGCGCGGAGGCGTACTTTACGGTGGAAAGATCGGTGTCGGAGACTTTCAAAGCATCGCTGTTGACGGCGTAGGCGGTCTCAGGCACGCAGGCGAAATTCACGTAAACGAGCATGAGGCAGACAAAAAGCAGAATGGCCGGACGCGCAAGATACACCCATTTTTCGCCGCGCGGGCCGGATGCGGAGGTTTTTTCAGACAAAGGATAGAGTTTCCACATGGCAAACAGCGCGCATGCGACAAACAGCGCCATGAATACAAACCGGATGGGGCCTAAGCCCAGCGAATCCAGAAAACCTGCGAAGTGACCGAATTCAGGCTCCACGCCTTCGGGCAGGGCATAGCTCGTGAGGAGCGCATATTTTGCTTGCATGCCTTCGGGCAGGGAGACGTTTTTGAGAATGAGGGATTGCAGAATGCGGCCTGTGTTGTAAATCCAATGGTTTGCAAGAATGAAAAGACCGCCGCCGACGCCGAAAAGCGTGTCGGTGAGTATGGCCATGGTGCGGTTGCCCTTGTGAATGGAGGCAAGGATGGCAAGGAAGGGAACGCACAGGACAATCCAGTAGGAACGGATGGGCGTTAGGCAGGAAAACGCGGTAAAGGCCATAAAACCCAGATACACCGCCATTTTGCCTTCGCTTCGCGCGTCGTTTTCCTTTCTTGAATACGCATACAGGCACAAAACGAAATAGGCGATCAGGAAAAGGTTGATGCCCAGATTCATGTTGTCAACGCTGATGACGGCGTTTAAAATCAAGCGGATCGCGTCGCCATTCTGCGAACCGATGGCGGCCAGATAATATGCGTCGTCCTTAAACGGAATGGACAAGACAGCGGAGGGAATCAGAACGGGCAAGAGGCACAAAAGAATTTTAAACACGTTTTTGTGCCGTAAAAGCACCATCGGAATCAGAAGAAACACGGAAAACAGCTTAAACGGCACGGAAAGCGCAAACACGAGGATGCATTGCGCGTCCTTTTTTTCCGCATAAAGCCGAACCGCAATCAGCATAAACCACAGACTGATGCAGTCATACTGCACCGCAATCATCGCGGGTACAAACGCGCAAAGCGAGCTTGCAATAAGATATACGCTCGTTTTCGGCGCGTCCGTCATATCCGGCGCAAGAACTTTTACAAGCTTCACCATCTCGCGCGCAATCAGCGCGTAGAAAAACACCACCATGAGCTTGCACCACAAAAGCGCAACGACGCTTGAAGTGTAGTCAAAGCCATTGTATATGTGCATTAGGCTCGTTGGAAGATTCCATACAGCAAACAGCGCGTACAGCGCAATGTTGTAGTTCGCGCTGTATTCCGTCCCGGCTGATGCATATTTTGCGGAATATTCGTAAAACGAAAGCGGACGTCCGTCTATTACGCATTCGGTAAACATCACCGCGTTGTCCAAAGTATCCCCGATATCCTGATAAAAGAAAAGAAGAAAGCCCGCCAAAAGCGCAAACGCCAAAAGTCCGACCGATATGCGCCGTACATTCGCGGACGAAAAAAGATTCATGGAAAAGCCTCCTGCCCTGATGATGTTAAGGTAACGGCGGGAGGCGAAACGCCTCCTCTACGGAGTAAACGATCCCGTAGGGGACGGGTTTCCCGTCCCGCGCGCTGTTTTTGATGAAATCCCCTCTGTTTCCGGGGAATGGATTCTCTATGCAAAGACCATGCGGACAAGCCTTCAAAAGTGTCCCCCAAAAAGGATTGCCGCTGATAATGGAATGACAAATCACAATACGCACATCCCACCAATTTTATGATATCACATTCCATGTTTTCGTGCAATTGCGCTTTGATGAAAAAACGTGTATAATGGTGGAAAAGTCACAAAAGGAGCGAAAACCCATGAACGATTTTCAGAAATATGCCGACCGCGCACTGGAGCTTGGCGCGAAGGATGCGGTTGTGTTTTCGATTGATCAGATTTGCTTTGATTCGAGGACGCTTTTAAAGTGCATGTACGGCTGCGACGACTGGGGCAGGAACCACACCTGTCCTTCGCGCCCGGGCAATCCCACCATGGCGGAATACAAGGAGATGCTGTCAAGATACAAAGGCGGCATTATCATTCATGCGAATGACAAAAAGCTTTCGCAGGAGGTTTCCTTTACCATTGAGGGAGAAGCGTATCGCGACG
>JAZSFI010000204.1:0-1807 GCA_045532135.1 Clostridia bacterium
ATGGCTGGCGCACCCCCGAATGGAAGCTGATCGTTTCTCTTGAACCTGACTTCCATTTTAAGCCGATGCTCGAGCTTTACAACCTGATCAAAGACCCCGAGGAAAACCATAACGTTGCCGACGAAAATCCCGAAATTGTTGAGGCGCTCAAAAAGCGCATGTATGCGTGGATTGAAAAGCGCGTGAAGGAAACCGGACGCCCGAACCCGATCGACGTCAACTTCTTAAAGGATGACCGGCCCTTTACTTCTTCCCAGGAAGCCTACGAGGGCAAATACATCGGCGGCATTGCGGACGCGGTCAAGCTTCAGAAGAAGGATTAAGAGATTATGCTTAGAGTATGTGTTATCGGCCTTGGCCATATCGGTAATCTGCACGCCAGAATCTATATGGAGGATGAACTGGTCGAGCTGGTTGGCGTTTGTGATGTAAACCGCGAACGCGCAGACGCGGCGGCAAAAAAATTCGGCGTAAAGGCGTATTATGACGCGCCGACGATGCTCAAGGAATTGAAGCCGGACCTCGTCTCCGTCGCAACCGGCGGCTATGAATATTCCTCCGATCACTATGTGCCCACGATTCAGGCGCTGGAAGCGGGCTGCCATGTTCTGACCGAAAAGCCCATTTCAAACATCATCGAGCACGGAATCGACATGGTGAAAACAGCAAAGAAATTAAACCGCTGCTTTGCGCTGGACTTCAACCACCGCTTTACCCCTGCTGCAAGAGCTGCGAAAAAATGGCAGGATGAAGGATGCTTGGGCGATCTTCTTTTCTGCAATATGGCGCTTTGGATTGGAAAGCCGCAGGATTTCGACAGCCCGTATTATCATTTGAAGGCGCTCAATCCTCATTCCTGTGAAATTATCCGTTATTTCATGGGCGATGTCGAGGCTGTTCAGACCTTTGCCATGAAGGCGCCCGGACGCTCTATTTGGTCCACGCAGTCGACCAATATGAAGTTTAAAAACGGCGCGGTCGGACACCTTACCTCTTCCTATGACATTGCCCGCGGACATCCCATGGAAAGATGCGAAGTTGCGGGCACCAAAGGTCGCCTTGTGTTTGAGGATATGTGGCGCGAAGCCACGCTGTATCCCGCCGGAAACCCCGAAAAGCGCGTCTATACCAATCCGGTATTCGGCGGATATTCCAATTTTGACGACACCTTCCGCGACCGCATCCGCTCCTTTGTACGTGAGGTTGATGCAGGCGTAAAGCCTGAAGACATTGACGGAAGCGGACTGCAGGGCCTCAAGGCGCAGATGATCATCCATGCTGCGATCGAGTCCCTGAACACCGGACGCGTTGTATATCTTGAAGAAATGTTCCCCGATGCATTTTAAAAACAGAGGAGGCGGGCCCGGCGATGGGAAATGTGCTGCATTTTGACGACTATGCTTCGTCCAAAGAGCCGGGCGTCGTCGTCTTTGGAACGGCGCACATGGGCGTGAACGCGCATTCGCACGACTTTTTTGAACTTGTGTATATTCAAAGCGGCTTTTGCCTGCATGAATCGAAAAAAGCGTCGACGCTCCTTGTGGAAGGCGATCTTTTTCTGGTGCCGCCGGGTATTGAGCATAAATATCTGGGCACGGGACAGATTTCCCTTTACAACTGCCTTTTTGTGAAAAACGCAATTTCCATGTTCGAAAAAGATCTTTTGAAGCTTCCCGCGCTTTCGGATCTGTTTGAAGACGAGAAAAAAGCGGCTTTTCCCAAATTGCATCTGGATCTGGACGAACAAAAGCGTTTTTCGCGCCTGTTTCGGCAGATGATCAAGGATATGGAGGAAAAGGAATCGGGC
>JAZSFI010000112.1:0-6024 GCA_045532135.1 Clostridia bacterium
CCCTGTCAAGATCGCTTGCATCGTCTTTCGTTCCGCTTCCGAAAAGATCTGAGGCGAGACGGCGCATATTGTTTTGCGTGAGGGTTCTAATGACCTCCATCTGCTTTTCGATCATCTTATCTTTATCGTTCATAGCGAAAACTCCTTTTGATTTCTACTTGAAAAATTCCGAAAAATGCGCTAATATGAGTACAACGAATGAATCAGGAGGAAAAAATTATGACAAATATCCCAACACCGCATATTACCGCGAAATTGGGCGATTTCGCGCCCACCGTGCTTATGCCCGGCGATCCGCTCCGCTCCAAATTTATCGCAGAAACATTCCTTGAGAATCCCGTTCTCGTCAATAATGTCCGCGGCGTTCAGGGCTATACCGGTACCTATAACGGAAAGAAAGTGTCCGTTATGGCAAGCGGCATGGGCATGCCTGCAATCGGCATCTATTCCTACGAGCTTTTCAATTTCTACGGCGTTGAAAGCATCATCCGCATCGGTTCCGCCGGAATGATCTCCCAGAAACTCAAAGTTCGCGACATCGTAGCCGGCATGAGCGCCTACACGAATTCCGCCTTCGGAAAGCAGTTTGGCTTCGACGGAAATCTCGCCCCCGCCTGCGATTTCGACCTTCTTATGAAGGCGGTGGAAGCGGCGAAAAAGATCGGCCAGGATCTTGTATGCGGTCCTGTTTATTCTTCCGACTGCTTCTATGATGAATCCGCTCCGCTTGGAAAACTTCAGAATCTGGGCGTGCTGGCCGTCGAAATGGAAGCTGCCGCGCTTTATCTGAACGCTGCCCGCGCGGGCAAAAAAGCTCTTGCGCTTCTGACCATCTCCGACAATCCCTTTACCGGCGAAGGTCTTTCGGCGGAGGACAGACAGAACACCTTTACCCAGATGATGAAAATCGCCCTTGAAATCGCTTAAAGTTTTTTTGAACCCCTGACCGATAAAAACATACTTGCGGCGCCCAATATGGATACAACAATCCATATTCCGTAAACGCCCGTCCAGCTGCCCATGGATTCACGAATAAAGCCCGTAAGCGCGCCGGCCAGAGCTGAACCGACGTAGATAAACGAATCGATCAGACCTGCTGCCAGTCCGACGCGCCCGGATTTATCGTATTCCATGGGTATTAATACGGTAAAAAGCGTATTGGATCCATAAAGAATTGCACTCATAAGCCCGAGCAGCACGGCAAGCGTCCATACGGCGCTTCCATTCAGCGCGAACAGAAGAACGGACGGAAGCATGCAAAATGCCATCATGAAGCCGGCGATGGTGCGGACGCGGGAATTGAACGCGCGGACAATCGTGGCTCCCGTCAGAATTCCGAAAAGATTTATGACCGGGATGATCAAAGTGAACATGCCTTTTTCCATTCCGAGGATGGTCGGGCCCCATGTGATGACGCCGTCCCGCAAAAATCCGTTTGTTACAGAGGAAATCAGAATACATACAAGTCCCGTTGCGAATAAAAAGCGTACGGGCGCTTTTTTTTCGGTATTTTTTTCTGCGCTTGGTTTTTCATTTTGCGAATTTTCCCTTTCGATGTTCGGCATCATCCAAAACGCATAAATTGCCGCGCCGATCAGAACAAAGCAGGGAATCAGAAACGCCTGCCTCCAGCCAAACCATTTCTGAAGCTGAACAGACAGCCCCCATGCCGCGAGATTTCCGCCCGCGAGCGTGAAGGACATTGTAAAAGATGCGCGCTGACGTCGTTTCCCTGAAAAATGCGCTGCAATCAAGCGGACAATCGGCGTCCACAGCATTGACTGAAATGCGCCGTTGAACGCCCAAAGGACGCAAAGAAATGAAAAGGAGCCGGAAAAAGAGAAAAGCGCGTTTGAAAGCGCAGAGCCAAGAAGACCCGTAAGGATCATCTTTTTAGGCGAGAGGCGATCGACGAGCGCGCCGAAAACAAATTGTCCCGCTGCATAGACGATGGCAAACACTGTCTGTAGCGTTCCGCCTGCGGTTTCCATAACTTTCATATCGCGCATAATTGCATTAAGCGATGCGGAAAGATTTAACCGACCGATATATGCACAGAAATACACAAGAAAGCAAGCGGACAAAACGCGCGCCTGCAGACGCGTGAATTTCGTATCTTCCATAAATAAAAACACTTCCCCGAATACTCTTTATCTTATTATACTGCGAAACTGGCTGCTTCGCAATGCAAAATCGATATTTTCGAGGGGATATTTCGAAAATGGCTTGATAGAGCGTGAACAAAATGTTATACTGTTAACAAACAAATACGGAGGAAAAGTCCAGATGAAACATGAAACCTTTCACTATTCCACATGGCAGGAGGTTCTTTCAGCATGCACGGATTTTGATGCGTTCCTCCCCTACAGCGAGAATACGGAAGCGCTTTTTAAGCCTCTTTCGATTGGCGCGCATACGTCTCAAAACAGAATTGCGTTTCAGCCTATGGAAGGAACGGACGGAACGATTGACGGTGCGCCTGGAGAGCTTACAAAAAGAAGATATATCCGTTTTGCTGAAGGCGGTGCAGGTCTTATCTGGTTTGAAGCCGTTGCTTCCGCGCCGGAAGTCCGCGCAAGCGCGCATCAGCTTTATTTGACGGACAAAAATATTGATGCGTTTAAAAAGCTTGTTGAAGAGATAAAGAATGCAGGTTTAAAAAAGAACGGCTATGCGCCGGTAGTTATTATGCAGGCGACGAATTCCGGAAGATATTCAAAGCCGAACGGATATCCCGAGCCGGTGATTGCCTACAATAACCCGGTTTTGGAAGATACGCCGATTGATGATAATCGCATTTTATCGGACGATCAGCTGAAAGCGTATGAAGAGAAATTTGCAGATCTTTCGAGGCTTTCGCAGGAAGCGGGTTTTGACGGCATGGATGTGAAATGCTGTCACAGATATCTGGCAAACGAGCTTCTTTCCGCATATACAAGAGAAGGCATGTACGGCGGGTGCTTTGAAAACAGAACGCGTTTTATAATGAACGCGTATGCTTGGGCGGCTTCTGAGATTAAAACCCCGTCCTTCTTCCTTACAAGCCGCTTAAACGCCTATGACGGTTTTGTCTATCCGTGGGGCTTTGGCGTAAAGGATGGCGATGGAATCACGCCCAATATGGATGAAGCGATCCGGTTAATCAGCATGATCAAGGAAAAATACAACATTCCCCTTATCAATATTACAATCGGCAACCCCTACAAAAATCCGCATGTCAACAGGCCTTATGACAGAGGAAATTATGTGCCCGACGAACATCCTCTCTTCGGCGAAAGCCGCATGATGAAGTGCGTATCGGAAATACAGAATGCGCATCCGGATCTACCCGTAATCGGAAGTGCATTCAGCTATCTGCGTAATTTTTCGCCGAATCTTGCCGCCGGCATGATCGAGGGCGGACACTGCGCCATGGCTGGCTTTGGAAGACTCGCGTTTGCGTATCCGGATTTTGTAAATGATCTAAAAAACAACGGATGTCTTGATCCTAAAAAGGTTTGCATTGCCTGCGGGCAATGCGCCTCTCTCCTTCGCGCAGGCTCGCCCGCCGGATGCGTTGTCAGAGACAGAGAGATCTATAAGCCGCTTTCGTAAGGAGGATGGAAAATGCGCAAAATTGCAATTGTTACAGGCGGCGGACGAGGAATCGGATTTGGAATTTCCGAAGCGCTCGCTAAAAACGGATATACGGTTTGCCTCATGGGTTCAAGCGATGAAGACAGATATGCTTCGGCTTTATCTCATCTTAGAAGCTATGGAAATGAAGTGCATTATTTCAAAGGTTCGATTTCAGACGGAAATGAAAGAAAAGGTTTTGTAAACAGCGTCGTTCAGAAATACGGGCGGATCGATCTGCTTGTAAATAATGCGGGTGTCGCGCCGAAGGTGAGATTGGATATCCTTGAAACAACCGAAGAATCGTTCGACCATGTAATCGGCATCAATTTAAAAGGCACCATGTTCTTTACGCAGCTTGTCGCTAATCAAATGATTGCCCAGGAAGAGTCGGACGGAAGAAAGGGTACGATTGTCAATATTTCAAGCTTTTCATCCTCCGTGTCTTCCCCGAACCGCGCGGAATACTGCGTGAGCAAGGCAGGCATTTCCATGCTTACAAAACTCTTTGCGGACCGGCTGGCGCGCGAAAATATCTTTGTTTACGAAATTCAGCCCGGCATCATCAGAACCGATATGACAAGCGCGGTTACAGAGAAATATGACCGCCTGCTTGCAGGCGCTGAATTTCCAATTCACCGCTGGGGTACACCCGAGGATATCGCAAACGCCGTTATGGTGTTTGCAGACGGAAAGCTTACCTATACAACAGGGCAGGTTTTACATATCGACGGCGGATACATGAACGTGAGGTCCATATGAAAAACGCCTTTGATACGATCATCGTAGGCATGGGAGCTGCAGCGCTTAAATGCGCAGATGAGCTTGCACGCCTCGGAAGAAAAGATATCTTAATTGTTTCAGATGACGTTCTAGGCGGAACAAGCCGAAATGCCGGAAGCGATAAGCAAACGTATTACAAGCTTACTTTATCGGGCGAAGAGGCGGACAGCGTGCGCGAGATGGCAAAAACGCTGTTTGACGGTGGCTGCGTAGACGGATATCATGCGCTTTGTGAAGCGGCGTTGTCTGCAAAATGCTTTTTGCGTCTTTGCGATCTGGGCGTTCCGTTTCCAATGAACCGATACGGAGAATATATCGGCTACAAAACCGATCACGATCCCAGAAGACGCGCAACTTCTGCCGGACCTTTGACGAGCAAGCTTATGACCGAAGCGCTTGAAAAAAGCGTTCGCAACCAAGGTGTAGAAATCAGAAATCACCGGATGGCTGTTAGGATTCTGGTAAAGGAAGATAAGGCCAGAGGCCTTATTTGTCTGGACACCGAAAAAAACGAGTTTGTCCCCTATTTCTGCAATCATCTTGTCTGGGCGACCGGCGGGCCTACGGATGTATATCAGCATGTGTCCTATCCGGCAAGGCATCACGGCATGTCGGGCGCGCTGTATCTTGCGGGCGCGGCAGGCGTCAATCTGACCGAATGGCAAAACGGCCTGGGTTCTGTTTCGCCCAGATGGAATGTTTCCGGCACCTATATGCAGGCGCTTCCGAGATTTGTTTCAACAGATCAGGACGGAAATGACGAAAAGGAGTTTTTGTCAGACGGATTCAGAGACGACGGCGATATGCTCACGAGCGTTTTTCTGAAAGGCTATCAGTGGCCGTTTGATGTGAGAAAAGCGTTTGACGGTTCCAGCCGCGTTGATTTGCTTGTTCAGAATCAAATCCGCAAAGGTCGCCGTGTGTTTCTTGATTTCAGGCGCAATCCGATTTCGGATCGGTTTGATTTTTCTTATCTTTCAAAGGAAGCATTTGATTATCTTGAAAACGCCGGAGCATTTTTGCCTACCCCCATTGAACGCCTTTCGCACATGAATCAGCCGGCGGTGGATTTCTATCTTTCTCACGGTATAGATTTAAAAAAGGACATGCTTGAAATCGCCCTTTGCGCTCAGCATATGAACGGCGGCGCGATGGTCGACGAATGGTGGGAAACAACGGTTGGAGACTTGTATGTCATCGGCGAAGCAGCGGGAACGCACGGCATCTACCGACCCGGCGGAAGCGCGCTCAATGCCGGTCAGGCCGGCGCGGCAAGAGCAGCAAGAAAAATTTCCCGGAAATCTGAAACGAAGCCTGACGTATTTGACGTGCAAGGTGAGATTACTGATTTGAATGATTTATTGAATGCCTGCTTATCTGAAACTAGCAACCTTCTTGTAAGGAAAAAGGAAGAAGCGCTTGAAATGAGCCGTTTTGCTGCGGCAATACGCGAAAAGACGCAGCTTGCGACGCTTTTAAAGCGTACAAAAGCCCTCTTTGAATCCTTCAAATCTGAAATCAGGATTAAAGACAAACGTGAAGCAAAAGAACTTTTCCGTTTTTATGATACGCTTGTTACAAGAATGATGATTCTGACTGCAATGGAAGAATATTTAAAGGCGGGCG
>JAZSFI010000094.1:0-3865 GCA_045532135.1 Clostridia bacterium
GAAATGTGCTCGGCAATCGCAACGGCTGCGTCGTTTCCGCTTCGAAGCATAAGGCCATAGAGCATGTCTTCCATGGAAAGCGTTTCGCCGACCGACAGATAAATGCTCGTGCCGGGAACGCCGGATGCGTTTTTGGATGCCGTCACATTATCCGTAAGACTGCTGTTTTCAAGCGCCAGAAGGCATGTCATTATTTTGGTTGTTGAAGCGATGGCAAGCCTTTGATCGGCGTTTTTTTCATCGAGGACGCGCCCTGAATCCATTTCCATCAGAATATACGCCTTCGCTTCGCTTTTCGCGCTCATGAAAAACATAATGCATAATGAGATTAATCCGCAAAAAAGCCGTTTGCCCATCCGGCATTCACCCCCTCCCTATGCATATGCCAAAGATCATTTTATATGCTTGCATCCGCCTTGATATGATGATAAAATAGTGATACAGAAATCTGAAAGGAAGTACATCGTCATGTCCAAGCGTGTTGTTACATTCGGCGAAATCATGCTCCGCCTAAAAAGCGCAGGCCTTGAAAGATTTTTCCAGCAACCCATGCTCGAAGCCACCTTCGGCGGCGGCGAAGCCAACGTAAGCGTCAGCTGCGCAAATTTCGGAATGGACGCCTCCTTTGTGACCGTACTGCCCGATAACGACATCGGAAAAGCATGCATGCGCGAATTGCGTTCCTTTGGCGTTGATGTGAAGGACATCGTAACCACGCCCGGCCGCATGGGGATTTATTTCCTCGAGACAGGCGCAGTCCAGCGTCCGAGCAAGGTAATTTACGACCGCGAGGGAAGCGCGATTGCAAAAGCCCGGCCGGGCGATATCGACTGGAAAAAGGCTTTTGCAGGCGCATCCTGGTTTCACATCACCGGCATTACCCCTGCCATCTCCGAAAGCGCAAAGGATCTGGCGATTGAATCGGTAAAAGCTGCAAAAGCCATGGGGCTGACCGTCAGCTGCGATCTCAATTACAGAAAAAATCTTTGGAAATACGGTAAAAGAGCCGATGAAGTCATGCCCGAAATCGTCAAATATACGGATGTGATCATCGCAAACGAGGAAGATGTTCAAAAGGCGCTGGGAATCTCCCAGGAATCTGCAAAGCGCGTGGACGAAGGCGAAATCAATACGGAGCTTTATGAAAACATCGCCAAATCCGTCATGGCAACCTATGGAAACGTCCAAAAAATCGCCATCACGCTTCGCGAAAGCAAATCCGCCAACCACAACGACTGGAGCGCATGCCTGTACAACGGAAAAGAGTTCATCCTTTCCCGCAAATACTCCATCACCCACATCGTCGACCGCGTAGGCGGCGGCGACAGCTTCTCCGGCGGCCTGATCTACGGCTTAAACACTTATGAGGACGACAAGACCGCGCTGGAATTCGCCGTTGCGGCATCCTGTCTCAAGCACACAATTCCCGGCGACTACAATCGCGTAAGCGTACAGGAAGTCGAAGCCCTCATGAAAGGCTCAGGAAGCGGCCGCGTTCAGAGGTAAAAAGCTTTATGAAACATAAAAGCATCCTCCGCGAAATTATAACGCGGAGGATGTTTTCTTTGTTCAGTATACCACTTCATCCGGCGGCTTACACATGGAGCATGCCGTTTTTCCGGCGCGGATCGCCGCTGCGAGCGTAACGCGCGGCGTCGTATCATACACATATCTGCATCCCTGCAGATGATAATAAAGGCCGTTGTCGTTACAGTACACCATGAACGGTTCCGGCGTTGCGGTAGGCGTTGAAATCAAGGACGAAGTTTCGCCGGGCTGCTTTACCAGCTGAACCGTATCCGGAACGCCATCGGGCTTCAGCGGCGCAAACCGCTTTTCATCGACGGTTCTGTATTTGATTTCAACATTTCCTTCAAGCTCAGCATTGGGAAGCTCCGGAATCAGAACCAGAAGCAGCGTCAGCAGAAGCGCAATGCCGCCGGAAACTGCTGCCTTGATCCACATGTCCCACTTGCATTCCTGCGTCCACATCAGATATATACCGATCGGCGGCACAAAAATCAGCATCAGGATCAGCGCCTTGGTTGAATGTTCCCTTCTGAACCATGAATAATGATTTCCCTTGTTGTATCCTTTGTTCATCGATATAAAGGCTCCCGTTTTTTCTTAATTGTATCGCCTAAATGCGACTTTGTAAAGCATTACAATGATAAATCCGTTGCATTTCATCAATAATTCCTTTATAATAGGCACATTCAAATCGAAACGCATAGTATGGAATGCGCCCGTTTTCATGGCGCAGGAAGGAAGTCAGCTATGCGTCCAACCAAGCCTCTTTATCCGCCGCCGTGGTGGTCCGACTGCCCGCCCAAGGGAGACGAATGCGATTGCCTCACACCGGGCGATGAAATCTGCTTTTGCTTTGTCGGGTATGATTCCAACGGAAATCCTTTGTTTTCCTTAAAGCGTCCGCGCCCGAAATGCGATCCCCGTCCGGACTTTTGCCCGCCAAGAAGATGCCGCTACCAATGAAACATGCGCGGTCGGCTCTGCCGACCGGCTTTAAAAGGAGACAAGCATGCATTTTATCGATGATCTTATGCGCTTCATTCCCCAAAACGATCAGGAGAAAAACGACAAAGCCGTAATGCTCGCAGAAATCAAAAAAAATCCAGAAGGCATTCTTTTTCGCGACAGCCTTCTTATGCACATGACGGGCTCTTCGATCATCCTAAATGCCGATAAAACCAAAACGCTCATGGCGTATCACAACATCTATAAATCCTGGGCATGGACCGGCGGACATGCCGACGGCGAAAGCGATCTTATGCGCCTCGCTGCAAAGGAAGCCCGGGAGGAAACGGGCATTCAGACGCTTACGCCGATTTCCGACGCGCCCGTATCGTTAGAAATACTTCATGTTCTTCCGTACATCAAAAGAGGAAAATACGTTGGGCTTCACATGCACTTTAATCTCACATACGCATTTATCGGCGATGAATCACAGCAGTTATCCGTTAAGGAAGACGAAAACGCGCGCGTCGGCTGGCTTCCGGTTGATGAGCTTGAAAAATACGTTTCCGAGCCTTTCATGATTCCCATCTACAGAAAAATCCTTGAAAGAATCGTCTAATCCCACATTTTAATAATTTCAATGTCCTTAAAATAATGATTTATGATATCCTCGGCGCGCTCTCCGTTTTCCGCCATCTGGTACGCGCCCCATTGAGAAAGACCCACGCCGTGGCCATAACCTCTTCCTTCAAATTCCACGTTTGTTCCCGAAACATTCACATGGGTAATAAGCGTGGATTTCAGTTTGTCAGAGCCAAGAGCGATCCTAAGCGAAGGCGCGGACACCTTTTTTCCGTTTATTACAAAATTGACCGCGCGGCCGGACGCGCCGGTTTCGCCGATTTCAATGGTGTTCACCTTCTCAATCGAGATTCCCATCTCACCAAGCGCCTTTTTCATTTGTTCATTCGAAAATGAAACCGACCATTCGCGCACGTTCTTAGGCGCTCTTTCGCTGTCGGGTGATTTCACGCTTTTGGTATAAGGCGGATTCTCCTTGTACTCAAGCCCTTCAGCCGGAAGTTCCGTTACGCCGCCGGAATGCGCGTGAAACCATGTGTTGGCAAGCTCCCCTTCATACGCGCAGACCATACCCCGCGTATCAGCCACGGCTTTTTTGATCCTGTCGTTGATGAGGGATTCGGAATACGCCTGCGCTTCCGTGATATCGGTGGAAATGTCCGCGCCTGCATATTTGGATTCCCGTGTTTCCAAAAAACGCATGACATATGTGCGCGCCAGAATCGCCTGCGCCTTCATCGCTTCCTCGGGCCAGTCATTTTTGATTTCCCCGGCCAGAACACCCTCCACATAGCTTTCAACATCCATG
>JAZSFI010000438.1:0-1752 GCA_045532135.1 Clostridia bacterium
CCGACGCGCCGGGCACAAAAGTGACGGGCGAATTCATGGGAGAAACGAAAACCGGCGTTGTCGGCGAAGACAACCGATGGTCTTTGACATTTTCCGCGCACACCTGCGAAAAAACCGGGCAGGTAATGAAAATCTTTGACGAGCGCGGAAACGAATGCATTTTTTCGGACATTCTGATCGGCGACGTCTGGTTTGTAGGCGGACAGTCGAACGCCGAGCTCACGCTTGCGCCCTGCGCGCCGTTCACGCCTGAAATCACATTTGACGAAAACGACAACTTCCGCCTTTTTACGCAAACGCAGGTCTATCCCTACCTGCACCCGGAATGCTGTGAAGCGCCCTATCCGGACGTGATCAATCCCGAGTGGAGGTGGAAAAAACCGGACGAGGAAGCGAGCAAGGCGTTTTCCGCCATGGGCTGGTATTTTGCAAAGGAGCTGACAAGGCACATCGACATTCCCCTCGGCATGATCATGATTGCAGCCGGCGGCGCGTGCATGCGCGAGCTTTTGCCGGTGGAACTTGCACATCAATGCGGCTATACCTCCGGAAATCTTGTCCGCGAGGGCGGCTATTTCAATTCGCTCATTCATCCGTTTATTCCGCTTGCATTCAAGGCGATGCTGTTTTTCCAGGGCGAAAGCGAAGGCGGCTGGCGCGAATATGCCGAAAGGTATGACAAAGAACTCAAGCTGCTTGTGGAAGATGAGCGCGCCCGGTTCGGATTCGATTTCCCCTTCTACAATGTGCAATTGTCCGATTACGGCGACAATACCTTCGGTTTCTTCAAGTGGCTGGACATTGCTCGCGTAAAGCAGGTGGACGCAGCAGGGATCATCAGCAAATACACGCTTACGGTCGATATGGACCTGGGCGCGCCGGCGGATTATGACGACTGGGCGCATTCGCCTATAAAAAAACCGCTCGCCCTGCGCCTTGCAAGGCTTGCGCTTTGCAAAGAATACGGCATCGGAAACGAGGAAGACGCCGTATCCAGCATGCCCGTCAAGGCACAAAAAAAGGGAAATGCGATTGAAATCACATTCTCCCCGGAAAGCAAAAAACTCCTGCGGCGCGGAAAAACCTACGAAGAATCCCTGAATTATCCGCTTCCCGGCTTCTCGGTAGGCGCATACGATGCACGCGTTCCCGCGCCCGCATCCATAACCGGCGCAAACAAGGTCACAGTCAAAATCCCGGAGGGCGCGGACTGTTCCATGGTGAATTACGCCTTTTCCATCCGCGTAACCAAGGAAACCGCCAATCTGGAAAACGAAAACGGTCTTCCCTGCCCGGCATTTTCCATTAAAGCGGAGGCATAGGCCAATATTTGTGCGACAGCCCTCTTTGATGATTCGCTGAATAATACATTTTCACAATTCAATGTTGATCCTACTACCATCCCCGCAGGGGGGGGGCTTTCTCCAGCCGGGAAAACAGACTTTCAATAAAAAACGGCGGGAGCAAGCCCCCGCCCTGCGCTGCGTCGATCTGCGCGATCACGCTTTTACGATCGGCCTCACGTATTTCCAGTACCTTTTGCAGTCGTGATAGAAATAAAAAATCCTGCCGGGCGCGGTATCGAGCCTGCAGCCGAAGGCTTCATAATCGAATTCCTTCATCGCCTTTTCGATCTTGGCTTCAACCGCCTGATTCTGGGTTTCAAAGTCAAACGGGCCGTGCTCAAAGACGATGTATTCTCCTTCCGGCACGTCGATTAAAAGCATTTGGCTCGGTTTTTCTCCCTGCCAG
>JAZSFI010000162.1:0-12027 GCA_045532135.1 Clostridia bacterium
ATGATACATGTCCGTCTCGGAGGTGTGGCGGCTCATGGCTTCCGCCAGCGTATATACGTCTTCTCTGCCGGTTCTGAGGAAATACAGCCACAGCCAATAAGTAGGAACAAGCTCCGTATTCTGCCATGCCCAGCCGCCGAAATCATAAAACCACTTATGGCGGCTGTAATCATATGAATGCATGAAATCGCCATAATCCAGAAGGCCGTACCAGCCGCGGTTTTCGATCTCTTCCTGATAAAACTCAATCGCCGCCTCCATCTGCGCTTCCATCAGTCTTTCGCTCTCTGTTTCGTATTTGGGCAGGCTCCATCTTCCAAACGCCTGATGTTCATAATAAATCTCCGGCGCCGCTGTGTAAACGGCGTTTTTTCGTGTTCTTTGAATAAAGGCGTTAAACTCCTCGTCCGTTCCGATATCATCTGCGAGCTTTACAAAGCATTCACTGGTGAAGGCGATTCCGTTTGCCAGCGGATCAGCCGTTTCATATCCTTCATTGCATTCCATTCGATATGCCTTTATGTCATAATGCCTGAAGTCCAGCGCATCGCTGTAAGGCGACTTGAGCCATGCGGTTACGACCGTTTCATCCGCCGATATGCCGTCCGCCTCCAAAGCCGAAGGACTCCTCTGCCAGAAATCTTTGATACCGACCATCACGCTTCCGTTTTCAGAGCCGATCATCATGACGCCGGGCGCTCGTCTTCCGCACATCGACTTGATTTCACATGCGCATTTGTGCGTTTGCTTGCTGATCACAAAGGATTCCTCATTGATTTGGTTGAGAATATATCTGTCCCATACAGGAAGTCTGCTTTCAACGGTTCTGATGTATCTTCCTGCTTCATCATCATTTTTATACAAAAATGCGCCGCTTGCCTGAAGCTCGGCAAGCCCTTTGGGCGTTCTGGGATGCTCGCATTTGATATACATTGCCTCTTCGTGGAAGATATCCCTGTCGGTGCCGATTTTGATGTGATGGTTATATTTCGGACCGGTCATACCGACGTCCAGCGCAAGGCCGAGACCTTTGATGAAATCCCTGTCCGCATCTGCGTTATAAATGAATGTATATTCAAACCTGATGTCGTCGGAATCCGCGCCGAACGTCATCCAGACATAAAACGGCGCGATGCTTTCATCCCGGTACATTTCTCCCGCAAACTTCACAACGCAAACGCCTTCTTCGGCACACACTATATCAACAGACGAAATTGCTGCCGGACATGTAATAATTGTATTGGTTTTTACCGACGCTTCCGTCTTGGTTCTCTCCAGCTGCATTACAGGCCTGATCGCGCTTATGCGTTTTCTTCCTTTCAATACCACATCCCGCACCAGAACCTCGCTGCCGGCATCGCATATTGTAAGGGATATTCCGGAGGATTCGATGCGTTTTCCGCCGGAAATTTCCGTTATGGAAATGGTTTCCGCCGCCTTTTTTTCTTCGGCTGCATTTACCGTGATTCTGTCACCGGCGATTTCCGTGGCGAAAGAATGCCGCGCCCATTTGACACTGCCGTCCGGCCAGCGGGCTGCAATTTCATTGAGTGCGGGAATTCTGTCGCCCGATTCGTTTCGGACTTCAAATCCGCAATTCTTTTTTTCTCCGCGCCTCCACAGGCTTCCCACCGAAGCATAACCGCCCGTATATCGACCCTTCAGCAGCTTTAGTTCCATGCGCTTTTCCTCCTGCATTCAGATTAATTCTATCTTGAAAAATTCATATGAATTTCAGTTATTTTTCTTCCAGCGCGCGCAATATGCTCTGTGCGACAGATTGTGCGCAGAGCCTGCATCCCTCTTCGGAAGGATGCGTATCATCTTCCTGCAAAAGATGCTCTGTGTTTTTTCCGATTACAGCATTAAGATCATCTATCATGACATCCATGGATTTCAGGCGCTTCACTGCGGCATCATTAAACAAATCAATATCTTCGTTGCTTCGCTGATAAGCGTTTGCAGGTCCTATCGGCGTTGTGGTGGCAAAAATCACTTTCGCACCGGTTTTCTTCAGTTCTCTTGCAATTTTGGAAATGGAATCAACATACTCGTCTACTTTTACAAACGAACCGTCTTCCTTAAAAAACACTACCACGTCATGCAGTCCGTTGTTCCAGTGAATCACATCGGCTTCGTTGAGCTTGTCCTTCCAGAACCGCAGTGAATACAGCGTCCATTTTGCAAAAGCGCAGTTTTCCGTAGGTCCCCACACTTCACATTGATCCTTCAAAAGATCCTTTACAAGCGGCTCATATGCTGAACGGATGGAATCACCGAGAAGCACTACCTTTTTCATGTTATTCTCCACCAAACATTCCCGATTAAATTATACCCCGACCGTTTCCGGTCGGGGTATAAACTTTTTGCGGGATTATTCCTTGTTTACAACTGCCATGATGCGGCCGAGCGCGGCATTGTAAGCTTCCAGAACATCTTCAAGTCCGAGAGCGTCAAAGCCGGCTACGAACGCTTTCCAGGTTTCAGGCGTAAGTTCCTTGGTGCCGAAGATGAAGGCATCCAGGTTCTCATCCATGTAGGTCTTGATGTCGGGATAGAGCGTGTTGTAAACCTTGAGCTCATCCTCGGTCAGGCGCAGCATCTGGATGTAGTTGGGGATGATAAGTCCGCCGTCTACATACATTTCCTGAGCGTCAAGAACTCTGGGGTTGCTGGAGAATTCGATGCCGTTGTATACGCGGCGGGTGAAGCACAGGGCAATGCCCTTGTTGCCCTGGCTGAAGTCGCTGTATTCGGGTCTGACAACGGGCTTGCCGTCTACATAATCAAAGTAGACGCCTTCAATGCCCCAGTTGTAGAGCTCATAGCCTTCATCGGTGAAACCATAGTCAAAGATCTGCATAATGCGGTCGATGGTTTCTTCGGAAGCATTCTTGCTGATTGCCCAGGAATCCTGGAAGGACGGATACTGGAAAACAGTCTTTCCGGGTACGCCTTCTTCGGGATAGATGGGAGCAACGGGCATATAGTAGCGATCGGTGTAACCGAGGGATTCCCACTGCGTGAGCGCCCAGTCCATACGGCTGCTGGGGTTGTCATGGGTGAGGAAAATGCCGCGGCCGAGAACCTTCTCCTGCCACTGGGTGGTGGTGCTGGTGGGATAGTCAACATCGATCAGGCCTTCAGCATACATGTCGCGAAGCCATTCGATAACTTCGTACAGTCTCTCGTCGGTGCAGCCGAACTTTACGGTGTCATCTTCGGTGAAGAAGTCTTCGTTGATTCCGCTCCAGCCGAAAGCAAGACGGTTGGTGAGGCCGGGTCTCTGATAACGGGTGCCGTAGGGAACAACGTCGGGCTCCTCTTCCTTAATCATGGTGAGGAGGTCGGTCCATTCTTCCTTGGTGTTTACATCGTTGATGTCAACATCGTACTTCTCAACAAGGTCGCCGCGAACGAGAAGAATGTCGCCCTGCTTCTGAGAATAAAGCGTGGAGAGAATTCTTACATCGCCGTTTTCCATCGCGGTCTGAGCATTGATGAAGGGATCGTCAAAGTACGCAGCTTCGAGGTTTGCATACTTGCCGACGATGTAATCATTCAGCGTTGCCCATGCGTTGGCATACTTGTCAAGGTTTGCAAACGTGTTCTGTACGAGGGTGTTGACCTCCTCGGAGGCCATCATCGAGTTGTAAACATCGTCCGCATTGGCTGCGGGGACATAGCGGACCTGCAGCTTTACGTTGAACATTTTTTCAACCAGCTGGTCTACAGGAAAGCCTTCTTCAGGAAGATCGGTAAGACTCGAAGAAGGATGGGCGACACGGAAAATGTCGATCACAATAGGATCTTCCGTTAAACCGTCCGCGTAAGCGAGGGGTGCCATCATGCAGGAAAGCGCAAGAACGCATGCGAGCATTATACGGCAAAGCTTCTTCATAGGGATACCTCCTTTTATTTTCACGGTTTTTCCCAAACCGCGATGTTCCTTTGATGGTTTTGTCATCAGCCTTTGATGGAGCCGACCATGACGCCTTTAACAAAGTATTTCTGAACGAACGGATATACAAGCAGAATCGGAATGACCGCCACGATGATAACCGTGTACTTTACGTTTTCCGCAATCATTTGCGTGGAGTCCTCGGTCGCAGAACCTGCCATGGTGCCGATGATTTCGTTTACCTGATTCTGAAGAACGATCTGTCTAAGAACAAGCTGCAGAGGGTACTTGTCTGAATCGATCAGATAGATTACCGCGCTGAACCAGCTGTTCCACTGACCGACCGCATAGAATAAACCGATTGTCATAATGGACGGAAGCGAAAGCGGAAGGATGATTTTCACCAGTATGGTAAACTCGTTGGCTCCGTCAACAACCGCCGCTTCTTCCAAAGCATCCGGAATTCCCTGGAAAAAGGTTCGCATGATGATCATATTCATGGTGTTGATTGCGGATGGAAGCACAATGGCCCACATCGTATCATACAGGCCCAGGTCTCTGACCACGAGGAACGTAGGGATGAGACCGCCGCTAAAGAACATGGTAAATGCAAAGAATACCGTTATGACCTCTCGTCCGTAAAAGCTCTTTCTGGACAAAGGATATGCGCCCAATATGGTTAACGTAAGACTGATCAGCGTTCCTACAACCGTATAAAGCAATGTATTTCCGTATGCGGTAAAAACAACATCGTAGCCAAGCACAAGCTTATAGGATTTCAGATTGATACCGATCGGCCAGAACGTAAGACGTCCTGCAAGAACCGAGGCATTATCGCTCAGACTGGCAATGATACAATAATAGAACGGATAAAGCATTATGAAGCTGACCATTGTCAGAATGAGTATATTGATAACCTCGAATGTTTTTCTGCCTTTACTCTTCTTTATCATCTTCTTCACCCACTTACCACAGACTTGTCTCACCGAATCGCTTGGAAATGGTATTGGCAAATACCAGCAGAATCAGTGAAATCACGGAGTTGAACATGCCGACAGCGGAGGAGAAGCTGTAGTTTGCATCCTGCAGGCCTACTCGATATACATAAGTAGAAATTACGTCGCCGGTGATGTATGTGGAAGGTGAGTACATCAGTATGATGGATTCATATCCTACCGTCATCAGCTGACCGATGCGGAGAATCAGCATAATGACAACCGTAGGAGCAATTCCGGGCAGCGTTATGTGCCAAAGCTGCCGCCAGTATCCGCCGCCGTCAATGATGCATGCTTCGTAAAGCTCCATCTCGACGTTGGAAAGCGCCGCAAGATAGATGATTGAACCCCAGCCTACGCTGCGCCAGATATCCATAATGATGTAAAGAGATCTGAAGTATCGGGGCTCTGCAAGGAAATATATCCTTTTTCCGCCAAACCGGGCGATGATATTGTTGATCAAACCCGTTTCCGGCTGGAGGAATGTTGTAAACATACCGACAATAATAACCGTTGAAATAAAATGCGGAAGGTAGCTGATGGTTTGCGTAAGTTTCTTGAATTTTCCCGCCTTCAGTTCATTAAACAACAGCGCGAGAATAATCGGCGCAGGAAATCCGAAAACAAGGCCGTAAAAACTGATCAGGAATGTGTTTCGAATCAGACGTACTGCGTAGATGGAAGTGAAAAAACGCTCAAAATGTTCAAGGCCGACCCATTGGCTGGCGCCGATTCCCTGAAATACGTCGTATTCCTTGAATGCAATCACGAGTCCGAACATCGGCGCATAGCAAAAAAGTATGTACCAAACGATAACCGGCGCTATCATCAAATAGAGGTAACGATTTTTGATCAATCGCTTCAACACGGTCAAGCTTATCCACATCCTTTACATACTGTATTTACATTCCTGCCAAAATACACACTGCAAATCTCAATAACAATAAAAATCGCACATATCGTATTACGTGTTTTTATTATAAACGAACGCTTTGATTGCGGTCAACGAAACCGATCAATTCTGCACACTATTTGATTTTTTTTGCGCACTCAACTATATGTACTTTTCTTACAATTTTTTATCGAGTTTTTATTTTCTTTTTATCGTTTTGCTAAATACACAATTCATACAGTTGTCCTTTCATTTTCAAGCAATTTATATGCAAAAAAAAGCATTTTCTTGACTTGGGCGAGGGAATTATGCTAAAAGGGTATTAAGGAGGTGCAATTATGGTAAGTATAGAAAAATCAAGGCATTTTGAGCCGTATGAGGATTTTGCCAGCGAAGTTGTAAGCTACGTTCTTAAAAACGAAACCGCTCCGCTTCAGCGGCCGTTGTACTTTGTCAGCAATCCCCACAGCAAAGACGGACGCTATTACTGGTTTATCTGCGATTTTGCGCCCAACAGCACCTGGGAGGGCAGTTGGGATTCCATGGCTTGTCTCGACCTTGAGACTGACGAAATCTATTATCATCCGGATATCAACACGCTCCCGGGCTGGTGCAACGCCGTTGTAGACGAAATCACAGGCGACATATACTGGTCTACCTGCGGATATGTATACCACAAAAAGCCGCAGCCCGATTCTCCGGTGGATATTGTTGGAAAAATCCCCGCAGAATGGCAAAAAATCGGCGGAAAACCCACCTGTCACATGACGCTTTCCGCCGACAGAAGCGAGCTTGCGCTGGATGTGGTAGACGGAAACGATACCTATATTTGCACGCTTAAAATCGCCACCGGCGAATTCGAACTCTGGTGCAAGCTTCACGGCGGCTGGGACCGCACGCAATTCAATCCTGCAGATAAAGACGTGATGATGTTTGCCATGAACCTGTATCAGGACATTGTCAACGGCGAAAGAAAGTCCATTGGCATCAATGAAGACGGCAAGCTCACCCGCATCTGGACAATGCGGCGCGGCGAGGAACCCCGCTGCCATTTGCCAATGTACAAGGAAGCTTCCCACGAATGGTGGAGCGCAGACGGAAAGACCATTTACTATAACGACTGGAAAAAGGGCATCTGCTCCATCGATTATAAAACCGGCGAAACACATCTTGTCCATCCCACCGGCTTCAGACACGGCTATTCAAGTCCCGATGACAAATACTTTGCTGCAGACATCTTTTTGTATGACGACAAGCTCGACTGGTGGCGCGGCTGCGCAATTTCCGTCAACTTCTTTAACTCCCTTACCGGAAGACCCATCGATATCATCACCCGCAATCCCGCACTGTACGCAAGTCACGAAGATTGCCCGTATCACATCGATCCGCATCCGCGCTTTATCATGGATGGCAAATATATCCATCACTGCACAACCGTCACCGGAAAGTCCAGCATCGGCTTTACGGATGTTGAACAGCTGATCCGGCTTTCCAGCGATCATCTCGGAAAGTGAGGGCTTATTGTGATTCGATTCTTGAATTCAACCCATCTGAATCATATAACGGACGATTCTTTGAAGATCGTTCGTCATCAGCTGAAAAACGAGGTATCCGTTCATCAGGCGCTGATGCCGGGCGACAAAGTGTGCTTTTCGCAGGATATGCGCTATCTGTGGTTCAGCAGCGTCTTCGCCCCGAACGGCTTTTTGCCCGGCGGAAGGCGCGCCGCAGCCGTCTTGGATCTGAAAGACGACTTTATCAGTGTTCACCGCGATATTCAGCCTGAAACAGGCTTTCTGGTTTCTCCGGACGGACATGTCTATTGGAGCACAACAAATCAGATTCTCAAAAAATCTCCCATTGTATCCTCGGCAGTTGAGAGGATGATCGAGGTTCCGGGCGATATGCGCACTTTTCCCGGATACGCCGCTTCTCAAATCACCTATTCCCCGGATAAAAAAAGCCTGATTATCGACATCTCCGAAGCGGACAATGTAAGCATGTGCTCTCTTGAATTGAAAAGCGGTACGCTGACACGCTGGGGCAAGTATACGGGCGGTTGGCATAAGCCAATGGCAAACCCCGGTCACGCGGAAAAAATCCTGTTTCTCCGGAAAAACTGGAAAGAATACGCAACCGGTATCCGGCATGATGTGGAACCCGATGAGAACGGAAATCTTAAATGTCTCTGGGTTTTGAAGCAGGGCGGCGAAACGGAAAATATCTGTACCGGAAAAGCGTTTGTCACGGACGCAGCATGGTCGAATGCCAAAGACGGTATTTATTATTCCACGACCGAAGGCTTTTACAGATTTGACCCCGAACAGAACGCGTCCGTATGTCTTTACAAATCCGGCATTCAGGCCTTTTCCGTAAGCGCAAACGAGCGTTATGCTTGTCTGGATCTTTCAGGCGCTTTGCCCGGGCAGCCCTCCGCATGGGTATTTCTGGATCTTGAAACCGGCAAAAACGTCTTAATCGGCACACCTCAGCACGATTTCCCGGAAACCGCGTCAGAGTATGCCCTGAACGCGCAGCCGCGCTTTGTCGCCGGAGACAAACTGATTGCATTCAACATTGCAGAAGATAAAAAACTGACCGTCGCGTTCTATTGCACAAATGACCTCGCATCTCTGGTACAATAGGGAGGATCAGTATGGAAAAAGTTAAAGTGGTACAGTTCGGCATCGGCGGATGGGGCTGGCATTTCTTCGATAATGCATCCGCGAACTGGCCGGACGAGAACTATGTCTATGAAGGCGTTGTTGATCCCAATGCGCGCAAGAGTCCGATTTATGAGAAAATCAAGTCCATGGGAATTCCGATCTACGAATCCCCGGAGGAGTTTTATAAAAACCACGATGCGCATTTGGCAGTCATCACGGCCTCCATTCCCGCACACTGCCCCATGACGGTATTCGCCCTTGAGCACGGAAGCAATGTACTTTGTGAAAAACCGGCCGCCAGCACGGTGAGAGAGGTCAACCTCATGGCGGAAGCTTCAAAGCGAACCGGCAAATTCGTCGCCATTAACTTTAACCGCTGCTATGCGTCCGGCGCCATCAAGGCAAAAAAGGATTATCTGGCAGGAGACTTTGGAAAACCGCTTCGTTTCCGCATCCGTTCCATATGCGGACGCGACGACGCCTATTTTTTCAGAAACGATTGGTCCTGCCGCATCCGTGATTCCCGCGGAAATGTCGTATTGGATTCTGTCATCTGCAACGGCACCTCCCACGAACTGCAAAACGCCTATTTCATGCAGGGTTCAACCATCACTTCCGCCGCCAACCCGGTTTCCATTCGCGCAGATCTTCTCAGAGCCAATCCCATCGAAATGTACGATACCTGTATACTCGAAGCGCGCATGGACACGGGATGCAGGGTTCTGTGCTATGTAACGCACGCAACAGACTATACGGAGTTTCCGGTGTATGACTATGAATATGAAAAGGCCGCTTTACGCTATGACCGCACAAAATGGGGCGACGATCTGATTGCAGAAATGGCCGATGGCAGCGTTCGCCATTACGGAAACGCCTTCCCGGACGGCACGCTTACCATGAAAATCTGCGCACAGGCCATACAAAACAATGAACTGCCGGTATGCGGTTTGGACGGCTCGCGTTCTCACGTTCTGACCGTTGACGCCTTATCCGATTTTTGTAAGGTACACGACTTTCCCAAATCTTTGATCCTGCGCGACGAAGCCAATGCGCGCTCGTTTGTTCCGGGGCTCGGAGAGGAAGTCATCGGCTGCTACAATGACGGATGCCTCCTGTCGGATAAAGGTCTTTATGATCTTCCGCCGGCTGAATCCTATCCGCTTGAAAACTACACCGACTACAGCGGTCGTTAACGGAAAAAATATCCATATAAAAGGGCTGTTGCTGAAATACTATCGGCAACAGCCCTTAAATAATGTCTCCGGCGAAGCGTTGGGCGGTGGCTTGCTCCCGCCGGAAAAATGTATGGATCATAGGCGGGTTAGAGCCCCCGTCCTACCGATGTTTATGCAAATCCAAATGAAAAATGCATTATGTCAAAAATCCTGCGAAGGGGCTAAAGCAGAGAATTCATCCTCTGCTTTAGCCCCTTTTTCTATCTGTTTTTAGGCCTTTACGCTGTGGTTTGCCTGCTTTCCATTAAACGCCCGTCAGTGTTACCCATTTTCCGCAGGCGCTTGATTCGTAAATGGACTTTACAAGCTCAAGGGCGGGATAGCCGCTTTCTCCGTCGATTTCAAAGGGCTGTCCACTTAAAATGCAGTCATATAATTTCTGAATCTCGATTTTATGGCTGTCTCCCCAGTAGCTCTTTTCCTTGAGATGCTTGGCTTCTTTTCCGTTAACAAGCGCAATCTGCTCGCCGTCAACAATCCGGTACAGCTTCTCCGTGCACAGCTGATAAGTGGCATTTTCAAATACCATTTCCAGCATAATCGGCGCGCTGATGCCGTAATTGTTGGTGGTGTAAATCACGCCCGTTGCGCCGTTTTCGTATTCCACAACCGCGTGGCAGTTGTCCTCTACTTCGATAACGCCTTCCAAAAGATCCGTTGACACATGTCCCTTTACGCGGCGGATTTTTCCACCGAGATAGCTCATCAAATCCAGCGTATGGATCGACTGATTAATAAGCGATCCTCCGCCCTCCGTTTCAAAGCTGCCCCGCCAGCCGCTGAGCGTGTAATACTCCGCAGTTCTGTGCCACGTCACAATGGCTCTTGTGCAAATCAGTTTTCCCGGCGCACCGCTGTCGATGATCCGCTTTAATTCGACGGTAGAGGCATTATACCGGTTCTGAAAGATTACATTGAGCGTTCCCGGCGCATTTTTTGCCACCCGGATCATTTCAAGCGCGTCCGCTTTTTCCGAAGCCATCGGTTTTTCCGTAAGCACATGCTTTCCGGCTTTCAGCGCATCTATCGCCATTGGTGCATGCAGATGGTGCGGCGTGCAGATATGCACAATATCAATATCATCGCGCATGATCAGCGCTTTCCAATCCGTATAACCGTCCGCGCCGGTTTCTTCGGTGACTGATTTGACTTTGGCTTCATCAATGTCGCATACGGCCGCAATTCTGCATTCCGGCATATCCTTCAGCGCCGAAATATGGGAGCGGCTGATTCCGCCAAGGCCGATAATACCCGCATTCAAATATGTTTTCATGGGTAAATATCCTTTCGCCTGACGCTATCCTTTGACAATGGCGTCAATTTTCGCAAGCTCTTCCGCTGTAAACGGCGCAGAATTCACAGCCTGCACATTTTCCAGAATCTGTTCCGGTTTGCTGGCGCCGATCAATGCAGATGTAATCACCTGATCGCGAAGCACCCATGCAAGCGCCATCTGCGAAAGCTTCTGGCCGCGGTTGTCCGCAATTTCTTTAAGCGCCAGGATTTTATTCATTTTATCTTCCGTTATGCTGCCGGGTTTCAGGTATCTCGGATCGCATGCCGCGCGGGAATCCTTAGGAATGCCGTATAAGTATTTTCCCGTAAGCAGACCGTTCTGAAGCGGCGCAAAGCAGATGCATCCCACTTTTTCTTCCCGCAGAACATCGGTAAGACCGTCTTCAATCCAGCGATCCAGCATGGAATAGTTGGGCTGCTCAATCAGGCAATGCGTCCCCAGACGTTTTAGTTCATCGATCGCCGCCTTTGCCTGTTCCGGTCGGTAATTTGAGATACCCACATACAGCGCCTTACCGCTTTTCACAATATCGTGAAGCGCGCCCATTGTTTCCTCAATCGGCGTATCGGGGTCAGGTCTGTGGTGATAGAAGATATCAACATAGTCCACATGCATGCGCTTGAGCGATTGATCCAAACTGGCAAAAAGATATTTTCTGCTGCCATGGTCGCCATAGGGGCCGGGCCACATATCATATCCGGCTTTGGTGGACAAAATCAGCTCGTCTCTGTGAGAATGCCAGTCTCTGTCCATGTGAATGCCGAAATTGCGCTCGGCTTCTCCATAGGGCGGTCCATAATTGTTGGCAAGATCAAAATGTGTAATTCCGTTGTCGAAAGCGGTTCTCAGAAGGCTCTGCTGTACACCGAAAGGCGTAATATTACCGAAATTATGCCAAAGACCAAGCGAAATGGCCGGAAGCAGTATTCCGCTGCCGCCGCATCTTCTGTACTCCATTTTTTGATATCTGTTCTCGTCAGGAATATACATTTCTATCCCTCCGCTTTACATCAGTCTGCTTGTTTATTTTTTGATTTTGTC
>JAZSFI010000129.1:0-2858 GCA_045532135.1 Clostridia bacterium
AGTTTAAAGGAGTTAATATTTTCTGAGAAAACCGTGTTCGCTTAGTGTTTCAAGGGGTTTGCGCATTACCATTATACACGATGGTTAGCGCTTTGAATACTCCCAAAGCAGGCGCGCTACCAACTGCGCTACACCCGGATATTCTGTTTTGATGATGCGCCCGGAGTGGAAGAAAAATTCCCGCCGGAAGCGGCAAGGAGAACCCACCGGGAGCGAAAGGGAGATGCTCTTGCGGAAGCGGCATGCAGATTTCTGTGGGGAACGGCGCACTGCGCCTACCGGAACCGCCCCATAATATTACCATGAGAGGCGGTTTATCGCAAGCACTTTCTGCGCCGCTGCCGGGCAAACCTAAGCGCTGCCGAACAAAACTCCGCCGCTTTCGCCCAAGGCTTGCCCCGGATTGAACATCCGACAAGAGAATTCCGAACTGATATGGTGCTCCGCGTTTTGCCTGACGTCGATTGGTGATGCAAACAAAATAAAGCGCGCACGCCATATTGACTTTAACAAAATTAAAGGATATAATAAATAATATTAAAGGAGGGCGAGATCATGGCGCTTCAAATCATTCCGGAATGGATCGTTAATCTTGAGGATGAAGACGTATCGTTCATCAAAAAGTTTCTTCTCGCTTCCGGGTCTCTGAAGGAAATGGCGAGACAATATGAGGTGACTTATCCGACGGTCAGACTAAGGCTTGACAGGCTCATTCAGAAGATCAAAATCAGCGACGATACGGAGAGCGAGCCGTATGTGGCGCTGATCAAGCGGCTCGCGGTCAATGACAAGCTGGATTTTGACACGGCGAAGGTGCTGATCAGCGAATATAAAAAAGTTAAGGGAGGGAACGAACGATGACGAGAACAGCGATCGGGATCATTTTTGCGTTGGCTCTGATTGTCGGGGCGATCCTGCTGCAGATCTATTTGTCCAAAAAGGAAGGCAAATGGCCGGGGCTTGTGCTGCCGATCCTCGCGTTTCTCTATGGACTTTTGTACCCTCTCAACATGGTGGCTCCGACCGAGGGCATGAGCGTTGGATTCTTTGTTCAGGTGCTTCTGGTGTGGCTGGTGGGCAACATCCCAACCATCGTTTTTCTGGCGATTTACTTTAGCTGCCGTGGCAAGCAGCGCCGCAATAAGCAGCTGGAGAAAATGAATATTCAGGATTTGGGTTGAGCTGCTTTCTGCGGCGGCATTTGGACGGTCAACGGACAGAGGGAAAAGAAGAAAGAGGCGCTTCGCTGAAGGGAGCGATAAAAAGCAGGACGGCAAATGCAGTCCTGCTTTTGGTTTCGTTTTACTACAAATCTTTGAGAGAATTTTTCGAATAAAACAAAGAAGATTAGCCTGCGATTTCATCTGTGAAGCCTACCAATTCACCAGTAGAGGAGAAGCAGAAAAGATAATTGCCAGACCAGATGCATTCAGACCAGATGCATTCGCCTTGTTCAGAAGGAAACGTAATGTAGCAATCACGGAAACAGTATGTAGTGCTGGAATAATTTTCCTCTTGATAAAGTGCACTCAATCTAACACCGTAAGAATGCCTGCATTTAAAATCGCCGAAGTATGTAATCTCCTCTGCATCAAACAGAGGAAGTCCATCGACGAGTGTCTTACTCCATGATGAGTCTTTTTCGTTGGCATAGTAGCCTTCGCCCGGGGTAACAGTTATATCGTTTGTACCGTGTTCTTCTATGTGAGAAGCGATGACTGGAGATTGAAGGGTAAGTTTCAACCCTTCGTTGTAATAGTCCAAAAGGCGGAGTTCTTCCTTTATATAGAAAGCATCTTCTATCGTTTTCACATATCCAAATCCTTCCGTTACGGCGTCCTGCAGAAATACATAGTATTTTCTGTAGTGTTCAACCCCACTCAAAAACTCATTGAGCAGGCGTGCTTCACCGTTTTCACACATTTCCCGCACCTGCATCGTGAGGAACTCCTGAAACTCAGCGTCATTTATCAATTCATCGTCGAAAACAACCGGCAACATGGGATTTTTACCTTCTCGATATTCATCAAACTGTTCTTGAATGTACTTCATCTCCCGGTTTCGCTCGCGATCAAACTCTGTAGCGTTCCAATAAATCAGAAATGCAAGCGCTGCGACCAAAACAACCGCGACTGCGATAATGATTGCTTTCTTTTTATCCATGATGGACTCCCTTCTTTCGCATAAAATAAAAAAGTGCGCAGCCGAAGCTACGCACCGAAAAACGCATAACTCCGCTTGCTGCGACACAAACTTTTGCACACCACAGGGAACGACAAAATGGAGAGTGCGTTTTTACCAGATAGTAAAAACACATTCCCTAATGGTATGCTGTATTTCGTTTGTGTCGCAGAAACACTTTATCATAACCGTGGACGCTTTTCAAGCGGCTCTGTTTTCCCCGGCACCTTTCGGGAAGCGGTTTTAAAGTTCCGCATTGATGTTTTTTGCGCGATATGGTATCATGGGGCAAACGGAGAGTGATCGATATGAGAATGCGTAAAAAACCCAATCTTGCGCCGCGTATGGAAAAATGCGCCGCTGTGCTCATTGCCGAGCCGGAGAGCCATCTCGGCACTTGGAAGCAGGACTTCCCCGGCTATGACGAACTGCATCTGGAGCTGGGCTGCGGCAAGGGCCGCTTCACGGCGGAGACCGCCCGGCGGGAGAAGCACGCCTTCCTCGCGGCGGTGGAGCGCGTGCCGGACGCCATGGTGGTCGCCATGGAGCGCGTGTGCGAAATGGGGTTGAACAATGCCCGCTTCATGGACATGGACGCCGTACGTCTGCCGCAGGTATTCGCCCCCGGCGAGGTGGACCGCATCTATGTCAATTTCTGCGATCCCTGGCCCAAGAGC
>JAZSFI010000507.1:0-2033 GCA_045532135.1 Clostridia bacterium
TCAACGCGCACGGACAGCCCCTTCTTTCTGAGCTCCGCCGCCTTCTTCATAACTTCTCCCGCATCCGCGCCGTCTTTATAGGTGACAATCGCGTCCGCATGCGCCGCAGGCGTCATCTCGCTTTCAAGGTCGTTTAAGTAAAGCGCAAAGCCCAGCGCACCCACGCCCCGCAAAAATTTCTGCGACAAGCCGTCATAGCGTCCGCCGGATAAAACCGCGCGGTGGGCGGAGGGAATATAGCCGCGGAAAACCACGCCCGTATAATAGCTCAGGTCGTTTCCGATGGAAAAATCCAGCCGCACGCGTTTGTCAAAGCCCATCGCGGTAAGCCCGTCAAAGATCACGCGCATTTCCGAAACAGCTTTTTGATATTCGCAGCCGTCTGATAAAAGTTCAAGCTGCTTTAAGCCCAATTCGAATTCTCCGTCCAGCGTGCAAAGCGCGGTAAGGGCATTTTTGCTTTCTTCGGAAACCGCAGCGTTTTCAACGGCCGCATTCAGCGCGCTGATGCTCTTGAATTTCAAAGCGTCCATGATTTCCCGCTGCGCTTTTTTGTCGGCGTTTGCAATCAGCGGCTTTATTAAGCCCATATGGGAAATATCCATGACGGAATCTTCGTTGATGCTTTCAAGTGTTTTAAGCGCCATGATCAGAATTTCAAGCGTCTGCACTTCGTCTATGTCGCCCAGCGCTTCAAGACCCATCTGGCGGATTTCGCGGTATTCATGCGTGCGCTCGTCAAGCCTGTACACATTTTCAAGATAATACACCTTTTCCCCCGCGTCCCTGGTCGCGCGGCTGCCCTTGACGATGGACAGCGTAACGTCCGGCTTGAGCGCAAGCAGACGCCCCGACATATCCGAAAACGTGATGACAAAATCGCTCAAAAGAAAATCACGGTTTTCAAGATACAAACTGTATTCCTCAAATTTGCGCATCCTGTACGCGCGAAAACCCGCGCCCTCGTAAAGAGATCTGAGATTTGCAATCAACGCCTCTTCCCGCATGTCGGAAGCCCTCCAAATTCACTTTATCCATTTATCGCTTTATCGTACTAAATTAAAAACAATTATACACAAACCCCTGCGCCCTGTCAAGCGGAGAAAATGGTCCTGTGTATATGAAATTCCTGTTAGTATATCACATTTCCTTGCATGCGTCTACTGAAAAAAAGACAAACAGACAAAACAAGAGCGCTTTTGCAGTTTCTTTTTATGCAAAAGCGCTTTTCGTTTTAAAAAATCATTCCGATCTGGTACACGATGAGGGCAACAAGCCAAGCAACAAAGCATTGAAGGAGAACTACGCCGATCATTTTGAATGTGGAGTTCATTTCGCGCTTGATCGCGGCTACGGCTGCCACGCAGGGCGTATACAGAAGCGTAAAGAGGAGGAACGCAAACGCGGAGAGGGGGGTGAAGATGGTACAGAGCGCGTTTGTGAGGTTCGCAACCGAAGTATTCAAAAGTACTGCAAGCGTGCTGACAACAGCCTCTTTTGCAGTAAAGCCCGTGATCAGGGACGTGGAAACGCGCCAGTCCGCAAAGCCCAAGGGACGAAGAACGGGAGAAATAAAACGTCCGATCACAGCAAGCAGGCTGTCGGTTGCGTCCGTTACAACATTAAGCCGCGCGTCAAAGGTCTGCAAAAACCATACAACGACGGTCGCGATGAAGATGATTGAAAAGGCGCGCTGGATAAAGTCCTTCGCCTTGTCCCACAAAAGCAGCCCCACGTTTTTGGCGGACGGCATGCGGTAATTGGGAAGCTCCATCACAAACGGAACGGGCTGACCGCGGAAGGCCGTTTTTCTCAGAATCAGCGCAACCAGTATGCCCAAAATCACGCCGACCACGTAAAGAAGAATCATCATCAGCGGCGCAGTTTTCGGGAAAAACGCAGCGCAGAACACCGCGTAAATCGGGATTTTCGCCGAGCAGCTCATATAGGGCGTTAAGAGGATCGTAAGCTTTCTGTCGCGGTCGGAGGCAAGCGTGCGCGTCGCCATAATGGCGGGCACAGAGCAGCCGAAG
>JAZSFI010000446.1:0-1856 GCA_045532135.1 Clostridia bacterium
CCTTTTCGTATACGCCGGTGACGGATTGGCGAATGAAGGAGAGACGATCGTTAGAGTAATTGCTCAGATTTTTGGAGGAGAGAAGAATTCCAATACCCATTTTCCCGCATAAAAGTTTCAAATCTGCACTTGCTGCCGAAGAATTAAACATATTCAGAATTTGTTTTAGAATGCGGCATTGATTGGCGATGGAAAGAGACAGGAAGTTTTCATAATTTTCCGAAAGTGTCTTTGCGGGGGTTTCATACTTGGCAGAATAAGGCTTGGTCTGCAACTTTTCGAGGAGAAGGCGATACAGCATTTCGTTCTCTTCTGCGGTGATACCGTCATATGCGGTAATATTCACATCCGTTCCTGCATTGCGGCATCGGTCAAGATATTTTACGATTTGCTTTATGTACTGCATGGTTTCATAGGACACAACCAGCTGATTGGCGTTTTTGAATACAAGCCTGTCGCCGGTTCTTCCGGATACGTGCATGCGGAAGCCGTTGAATGAGACAAGAGAATCAATGGGGATTTTTTTGATGAGAAGCTTCGGGTTTTCAAGCCCCAGGACATTCGTAAGATAACCTTCAGCATCCTGCTCGAATCGGGCTTTATCAATCAAAAGTACGGTTTCCAGTGAGCGGATTCGCTTTTTCTTTTGCGTGTGTTCAACAAGGATGAAATATGCGCCGGTGCGACTGGTATATCCGCCGAATTTATCAATCGTCATGCGCGGATCGCTGGTCTTGATAGGGGCTTCGCCAACACCTTTCTTCAGAATTGTTTGTTTGAACAAGCGACCTTTCGCTTCATACGAAAGCCTTGTGAACAGAATATTATTCTTCTTCATCGTTTTTCGTACGGTTGCTATTGAGCCTTCATTGCCCGGAATCCACGCGCATTCGCCGGCGCGGACGACCTCGTAGTCAAACATACGATTCAGACTATAGGTTTGGCCGGATCTGATGAAGCTGATGGGATTGCGGGTGAATTTCAGGTGGTAGACGTTTCCGACGACGATGTTCAGATATGCGTCCTTTGCGTGATGGAAATCGTTCACATCGCGGCATTTGACGAAAACAGGGTCCTGCTTGGTGTCTATGTTTTTGCAGTAGGAAGCCTGTTTTTGTGTGCCGTCCGAAAGGATGCGCTGATCCTGACGGAAGGAGGAAACATTACCCGCCTTTACATAGACCACGCGGTCGTTTCCGTTGTAGCGGTTTTTGAGAAGCTCGGCAACAATTTTGCAGGCCTGGCTGGTTTCAACAAGCTGACGGGCAATGAAGCCGGAAAGTTCGTTATCCTGAAATGGGGTATTTCGCGTTAAGCGGCGATATTTTTCCTCCGGAATCAGCCCTTTTCTTTTCAGAAGCTGCCAACGTTCGAGCATGCGGGTGCGGATTGCGTCGGAAAGCGGGTAGTGATCCGATTTTTCTGCGTTCAGCTGGCGCTTTACCAAAACACGGTTTGTGATGGAATCGTCTTTGATAACGCGCTGGGGATAGATATGATCGATATCATAGTCTATGGCGAGACGATCCAAATCGATGGGCTCGTCGCTGTACATGCATCGACCTAATTGTGTAAAATACAGATAGAGCTTTGTGCTTCTGAGAGCAGGATCGTCAAAATAGCCGAGTTCTTTAAATACATCCGGCTCTTCTTTTTTGCATGCGGCGTATAATTCATCCAGCTGTTTTTTGCGGGAAACCGTGCGTTCTTTTTCGCCCTCTTCGCGCGTAACTTCGACAAATACGCGCTTGGGTTCTGCACCCATGATTTTTTCAATTTCCGAAATGATTGCGATGGTCTGGTGAATGGAGCGGCGGATGCCGGGAGAAGCATAGCTGTCTTTCAAATAATCATTC